>CAIJKT010000055.1 GCA_903821255.1 uncultured Lentisphaeria bacterium
ATGAGCAGGATTTTCAGGCTGAATCAGTGCGAAGAATTTTCTGATTCTTTGTTGCTGGGTAAAATATTGACAATTTTTAGTAAAAAATGCGTTTCTTTTTGAAAATACAATGACAGGATTGACTTTTTGCACAGCATGATATATAATTATTGATGTAACAAGTTTCAGCAATATAAAAGAGAGTTTAATTTATGAATACCTATTCATCTGTTGATTATAAACCAGCGCCATTCTGGTTTTTGAACCATAAACTGGAAAAAGCAGAGATTTGCCGGCAGATAAAATTAATGCATGAAGCTGGCGTAAGCGGCTTCTTCATGCATCCGCGTGCCGGTTTGAAAACGCCTTATGGCTCTGACGAGTGGTTCAGCATGATTTCGGTTATGGTGGGAGAAGCGGAAAAGCTGGGGATGAATGCCTGGCTTTATGATGAAGATCCTTTTCCGTCCGGTCCCGCCGGAGGCCGGGTTTTTTTTGAGAATCCGGAATTTGCCGCCAGGCAGATAAGGTTTTATGAGCTTACTCCCGACCGCAATGGGAAAGTTGAAGCGGACATTGGCGACGGCAGGATACTGGAAGCTCTGGCAGTTAAAACTGATGTCGCCGGCAACGTCATGGAAACCAAAGATATTACCGGCAATATCGGGATGATCCGGCCTGATTTCTTCATGTCGCCATGGGATAGTTCTTACTATATACAACTTTTCGGCAAAATTAAGTTTCCGCATTTTCGTGCTGAAACATTCAATCCTCATCTGCAACTGGAGTGCCGGCTGGACGGGGAGAACTGGAAAGTCTATATTTCCAGCGCCGAGACGATATATGTGGACGGAAAATACGGCTTGCTGCCCGATAATCTGAATCCGGAATGTGTAAAACTGTTTCTGGCGCTGACTCATGAGAAATACCGGAAACATTTTGGCGCGCAATTCGGCAAAACGATTCCCGGCATTTTTACCGACGAGACTTCCTGCGGCGGTTCGCTGCCATGGACGCCGAAATTCAACCAGCTTTTCAAAGAGATGCACGGCTATGAATTACCCGGCAAATATTACCATTTATTCCGGGCTTATGGTCAGGAATCGCGCAAGGTGCGCTGCGATTTCTGGGCAACTGTTCATCAGCTTTTCACTACCAGTTTCTTTGAACAGGTCGGAAACTGGTGCCGTGAAAATTCGCTTGAACTCTGCGGACATTTAATTAGTGAGGAAGACCCGCTGGTCATGGTCAATGTCTATGATCTTCAGAAGCATTTTGGAATTCCCGGCTTCGATCATATCACGTTTAATATTCCCAACGGCGAATTCTCTTCGCTGAATCTAGGGGGGAAGCTGGTTTCATCCTCCGCCTTGCAACAGGGGAAAAATAAAGTGCTGAGCGAATGTTTCGGCTGCAATCCTTTTAATTTCGGCATTGACGGCATGAAAAAAATAGCCAACTGGCTGTATTCGCTGGGCATAACCTGGCTGGTGCCGCACGGATTCTTTTATTCTTATGACGGATACCGCAAATATGACGCGGGCAAATCTTTCTTTTTCCAGGATGAAGAATTTCCCGATTTCAAACAATTCGCGACTTATGCGCAAAACACCGGTTATAAACTTGGCGAGTCAAAATCTTTAAATCATGTGTGTATTTTATTTCCGATCACAGCATTAAGAAGCCTGTTTCCGGCGGAACGCGAACTGGCGGAGAAACTCAGGGCGCAGCTTTACGATTGCGTACAGATGCTTTTGAACAACCATGTGCAATTTGACCTGGCTGATGAAGCGACGCTCTGCGGCGGTCGCATTGAAGCCGGCAAAATTCATTGCGGCAGGCAGCAATACGATACCGTAATCAACTTGTCGCCCGCAAGTCAATTCCTCTCTCCGAAAATCCAGTCGGCATTGTCCGCAATCCAAGCTCAAGGAATAAAAATCATTGAATCTCCGGCGGAAATCACCGCGCTGCCGCAGGGGGCTGGAATTATTGAGCTGGCGGCAGGCGGAAACAATATTTACGATTATAATGCTCCGTTGAAATACCAGTGGCTGACGGTGAAAGAAAACAATGACGGCATAATCGTTTATATTTTTAATAATAATGCTGAACCGGGAATGTTTGATATAAAATTCAGCCGCGAATGCGCGGGAGCTTATCTTTATGACGCATCGACAGATGCTTATGCGGAAATTGTCATGGAGAATGGTTCATGCAGTTATGCTGCCGGCGGATTTGAAGCAGTAATTCTGGAATTCAGAAAAGCGGCAATTGCCTGTCCGAAATATCAAATGCCGGAAGACCTGAAACGCCGGGAATATGCATTTGAAACTGCTCCTGAATGGGACTATACGCCGCCCGGCGACGGCTGGCTGGCGGCGCTTCACCGCTGGAACATCAGAATCAAAGGCGGTCATATTGCTAAAAATGTTGATGATCAACCGTTTTCCATAGTCAGAGATATTGTCGGGACTGAGTTGCCGCACATGAAAAACATGCGGCCCCGTCCAATCTTTGACCGTTCCCGGACCGTGTCTTCGATTTACCCGTTGAACGTTGAATTTTTCGCAGATTTCAGCTTGACGCAGGAATCCTTCGAGAAAGAGTTGCTGCTGGTTTTTGAAAATGACACTTTCAACGGCGACTACCGGATTTTCATCAATGATAAAGAGTTGAATAAGCATGAAATAAATAGGTCACTAGTTTACGATGCCTGGAATCTGACTGCAAATGTCACCGCGCTTTGTTTGGCCGGGAAAAACAGTATCCGCATCGTCTGGGAACAGGCCGGGGAATTTGACGGCCTGCGAAGCTCAATGTACATTAAAGCAAACTGAGCGCCGCTCCCGCACCCTGGCAACTGTTATTCCGGGGTTGAATTGATCATAATTAACGCTATCTTATTTAGTTTTTTCAACATTATATTTTAAATTAGAGGGAACAATGAATAATAGATTTTTGTTGACAACTCTTGCCGCCTGCGCCGCCTCACTGATGTCTTTCTCCTCGTCCGGATACGATGTCGTCAGTACTGAAGTAATCGCTAAATATACTTCGGAGCCGGTTACCCTTGACGGGAAACTGGACGAAGGCGCCTGGGCTAAAGCTCCGGCATATTCGCTGCGTCTGCCGTTTAAAGCATATTCCAACGGGCCTGAAAGTATACAGAAAAACATTGGCGACAGTCTGCGGGAAAATGGGGCGGCAAAATTGCTGTGGGACGAGAATTATCTTTATGTCGCCGCCGAATTTGAAGATTCCGATGTGATGAATGAAGGCAAAGAAGACCAGGGGCATCTCTACAATACCGGCGACTTGCTTGAAGTATTCCTCAAACCGGCGAAAGAAAACTACTACTGGGAGATTTACGGAACTCCGAATAATAAAAAAACCTGGTTTTTCTTTCCGAGCAGAGGTCGTGCCACATTTCCCGCCTGCGCCAGTTATCTGCCTGACGGTTTAAAAGTCGCCGCGGCGGTTGACGGCACGCTGAACAACTGGCAGGACAAGGACAAAGGCTGGACTTTGGAAATGGCAATTCCAATTAAAGAGCTGACGGTATACGGTGCAAAATTCGATAATTCAGCAAACTGGACTATCCTGCTGGCGCGTTATAACTATTCAGTCTATCTGCAAAAGCCGGAGTTGACCGCTTATCCGAAGTTGTCCAACGTCAACTGGCACATCTACGAGGAATACGCGAAACTGCGTCTGGAAAAATAAGCCTCTCCGCTTTTTACTTTTTTCTGTCGGCAAAATGGCGGGAGTCGCCCCATTCATCCCAGCCGATGGATTCGCCGATGGACTGCACCCGGCGTTCCAGGCAGAAGCGGCATTGTTCGGAATTTTCATCGAGGCATGGCTTGTTGTCGTAAAGCTGATATGATGAACGGTACTGGACGGCGGTCAGATTGGGCATGATAACGTTGGCCCCGGCCAGTAGCCCCTGTTCACGTCCGCGCGGGTCAAGCGCCTGCAGCGCGGTAGTCGCGGCAATATTGACGTTTTTCAACAGCAGTCTGGCGGCGGCGATCATTTTCAAACCCAGTTTTAACTGTTGCTCTTTCATTGCTTCAAAATCCGGCATCTCTTTTGCCAGCGGAGTATCTTTGGAAACCAGATAAGGCCCCATGCCGATCATGTCCACATCCATTTTCTGAAAAAACAACAGATCGCCGACCAGATCGTCAAGCGTCTGAAACGGCAGCCCGATCATTACGCCGGTACCGACCTGATAACCGATAGATCTTAATGTCTCAAGGCATTGGAGCCGGGCCGCGTGGGAATGGTCAGCGGGATGCAGTTTGCGGTAAAGCTCCGGATTGGACGATTCGATGCGCAGCAGATAGCGATGAGCCCCGGCGTCAAACCAGCGGCGGTATACTTCCGGCGTCTGTTCGCCCATTGACAGCGTAATGCCAAGTTGTCCTGCTGATTTTTCCTTTATTTCCCGGACGGCATCTTCGATCAATTTAATGAACAGTTCGTCGCCGCGTTCGCCGCTCTGCATTACGATTGAGCCGTAACGATGCGATTTCGCCCACATTGCGGCGTCAACGATTTCCGCCATGGAAAGTTGAAAGCGTTCCATGGTCCGGCTGCTTTTGCGGATACCGCAGTAGTAGCAATCCTTAGTGCAGATATTACTGATCTCAATAATTCCGCGCAGAAAGACTTTACGTCCGGTAACGCGCTCTTTGACGGCATAGGCGGCTTTGAACAGCCGGTCGAGCTCTGCCGGCGATTCCAGTTCCAAAATCCGCTTAAGGTCCGGCGCGGTCAGCGGCTGTTCTGATTCTATTTTCTCAAACAATTCATTTGTCATGGCGGTTCATCTTTCCTGGAATCTAAAGTTTGCTTGTATCAATTTGGATTATTTCAGCGGTAAATTTCTTCATCGCGACAACTGTCTCATACTTCATCGGCCAGTAGTGTGCCATCTTGTCGTCCTCGACATAGGTTACATCCAATTTTCTTTTTTTCATTAGTTTCACCAGCTTGTCAGAATGCTTCTCCTTGTTAACAGACTTGTCGTTGAACCCGTGAATTATAAGATATTTGCAGTCGGGCATTTTCTCCGGATGGTAATTCGGGCTCCTGTCTTTCAAAATAGTGGAAATGTCGCCGTAGCTGCCCATCGCATCATGGAACGTGCGCGGCAGATCCGGGCGCTCAGTGCTGTGAAAATAGATGTCGGTCACGGGGCAGTTCGCAATTACCGCCGCCAGCCTGTGCTTCGAGAACATGCTGTAAGCGAGGGCTGAATAACCGCCCATGCTTCCGCCTCCGGCGATAACCGGACAATTGTCGGCGATATGATATTTCTTGATTACGATGTCCATAATCTCGTCAACAAATTTTACGGTTTTATCGTTCATCCAGTTCCATGGATTCACGAAAGGATAGATAAAAATGACGCCTTCATGCGCGAGCATGATCTCATTACAATCGAGAGAAGATTTCATTTCCATATTTCCAAGTCCCGGGAAATTCACGAATACCGCCTTAATCCGGCCATGAAGATACTCATCGGAGACATATGCAAAAGATTTCAGATCCGGAGCATTCATTAATTATTCCCTGACTTATTTTTATATTTAATGTAAAATATCGCGGATTCGGCAAATGTGGCAAGCGGGATGATAAAAATTAATAAAAAAAAATATCAAAGCCTGAATTTACTGAAAAAGCGGCTATATTCAAAGGTTTACGGAAAAGAGAAAAACTTAAATTTTTTACGCCAATGAAAGGTATTTTATACTTAAATTATTGTTAATTAGCAACTTAAATATAATTTTAGTGTGAAATTTATAAAGCAGTCATGAAAGATTGTCAAAAGAAAATTGGTTTTTTTCTCAAAAGTCATTGGACAGCAGGGCTATTAATGGTTATTTTAAATGCTCTGTTTGTCACTAGTGTTTATTCACTTGAGGGAAAGCAGCAGACAGGGGCTGGCCAAGCTCCTGATGGCGGAAAGACGGAGAGAGTTAAATTCGAAGATGCAATGAATTTGACTGCCTCTGGTGCTTCCGGCAGTACTGTTGTTACTGCAGGTGACAAGGATATGCAGCTTGATCAGGGCAATGATGCTCTGAAAAATGAACAGACGCTGCTGCATAACGAGTTGATTGAAATCATAGACAGGTACAGAAAGCAGAATGAGAGCTACCGCCGGCTGCAACTGAGTATTGCCGCAACCTTGGCAAGTGGAGAATTGAAGGGCGCAGGCAAAAGGGAAGATCAGTTGGTTACAGCTTTGGCAACAGTCTCTGAAAATGGCAGGAAGCTTGCTCTTAAAACCATTGAATTCTGCGAATATGTCGATTCCATCCTTGACAAGATGCCGTTAGGGAAGCTTCAGAAAGCCGCGCTCCAGCTAAGGAACGAGGAACTGAAGACGGAATCGCGTAAGTTCTGCAGCCTGGCAGATCC
>CAIJKT010000056.1 GCA_903821255.1 uncultured Lentisphaeria bacterium
AGCGCCGGCAGCAGCATGGCAGCAAGAATAGCTATGATAGCTATGACAACCAGCAATTCAATGAGCGTGAAACAGTTTCTAGCGAATCTTACCGTCTTCTCTTTCATGATACTTCTTCCTTTCTTTAATGATGATTTTATTATAAAAGCATTTGCGTCTAATATTTCCTTCGTTACATAAATCTGCTTCATGCTGATGCATTAAGCAGTTAACTAATTTTCCTTATGCTTTCTCCCTGGCGGATTACCGGTTCGACAATCAGGCCGGTTTCAATTTTTTCGCCGTTCAGCAATTTGGCGACGAGAGAGAACAACTGCTCGGACATTTGAACAACCGGCTGCTCCACCGAAGCTATTTTTCCTTTAAAATCACTCACATTTACCGTGTCGAATACCGCTAACGAGATATCATCCGGAATTTTTCTGCCGGTATTTTTGATGTATTCAAATGTCTGCCGGTGAAATACTTCACCGGCCAGAAACAGTGCGGTCATATCCGGGTTTGATTCAAATAAATTCTTCAATCCGATGCTGATGTCTGAAGAATCCATTACATGCAGGACAAGTTTTTCATCAGGTTCGATTCCGGCAGCATACAGCGCATCGCAAAAACCGCGCCACCGTTCTGAAAGATAGCGGTAAGGCAGATCTGACGTGATGCAGCCGATTCTGCGATGACCCGCATTAATCAGCCGGCTGGTCAATTCCCGCGTGCCGGAGTATTGATTTATGGAGACAAACGGCAGCGTCGAGCCGTACAAATGACGGTTGGCCACGACAATCTTTATTCCTGAATCTGCCAGCCTCTCTATTTTAGAAATTTCTTCGGGAGATGGGCCTATCCATATAATAGCGTCAAACTTTACGGAGCAACGGCCTTGAGCTTCAATATCATGCATGTCTTCATCGCTTAAAAATCTGACATTGTAATGACGGGTGGCGCCGCTGTTCAGCAGACTGTTCAGAAACGAGGTAGTGAAATAGCTTTGAATCGTATCCAGCGGGACCCCGTAAACCGCAATCACCCCGCCGGCGACAGGCGGCGGCATTACTTCCGCTTTGGGTGGTTTCGCGGCTGTGGCTTCAGTTACGAACCAGCCGCGACCGGGAATGCTGGTTATCAAGCCTTCTTCCGACAGTAACTGCAATGAGTTTCTTGCGGTGTGCCGGTGTATGCCATATTTTTTGCTTAAGGAATTTTCGGAAAGGATTTTGCTGCCGGCAGTCAATTCGCCTTGCTTGATGGCGGCGGAGATTGACTCCTTCACCTGCAAATATATCGGTTTCATATTGTTTTTATCAATCAGTGCAGTCATTGTCTATACCTGTATATGCTTGTATGTACCTATAGTATATTGTATGCCGCCGGAATTGTCAATACTGCTTTATAAAATATATTCAGATTTTATTTTCTGCGGTTAATTTAACAACTTCCCAGTACACAGTCCCAGTCATAGACCGCGGTGATCTGCTGTCCGGGTTCAACTGTCAGGAAATCGGCATCGGGCCAATTGCCGTTGACCAGATTGCTGATGATATTCAGGGAACCTTGCAGCAATACGAATTTTTTGCCTTCGGCTTCGGCCTTCTGCTTGAAAACCTCTATTTTTTCAGGGAAGTGAATTTCCGGGATGTCGATGAATACGGCCCGGTCTTCCATGCCTTCCATTTTCGGATGCATGGAATCCCATATATATTTCGCGTCGTCTTCGCCGTATTGTTTGACCAGTTCGGCGTAAGCGTCTCCGTACATGATCTGCCCGTCATCCTGGCGCACAAAATATTCGCCGCGTTCCATATAGCCGACGGAACTGAACGGCGTGC
>CAIJKT010000057.1 GCA_903821255.1 uncultured Lentisphaeria bacterium
AACATCAGTCTCAGGTTAAATGAAGAGAGGTATCAGGCGTTCAACGGTTTTCAACCCAAGTCCGGCCGGGTGAAACTGCCAATGGCAATGCCTGAAATTGCCGGCGAACGTTTTCTGGTTACCGGCACCGGGCGTTTTTTACGCAATATCGAAATCGCTCCGGAAAAAAATACAGGTGTTATTGAAATTGACTCCAAAGGTGAAGCCTATCAACTGCTTTGGGGCTACGAACCGGCTGGAGCTCCAACTTCAGAGCTTCCGGCGCATTTGTTGTCGCATTGCCGGATCAAAGAAAAAACCAGTAACCAGTCGTTCGCGTTTATACATACTCATCCTGACAGCGTGATTGCACTTACTTATGCGGTTGCCAGTCTGGATACAAAAAGCCTGAGCCGCCTGCTTTGGCAGAGTCATGCCGAATGCATAGTGGTCTTTCCGCAGGGAGTGGAATTTTTGCCATGGATGATGGCCGGCAGCATGGATTTGGGCAAGGCCACCGCGGATGCTATTTCGCGCAGAAATCTGGCGGTCTGGCAGTTCCACGGCATTTGCGGATGCGGACGGAATCTGGACGAAGCATTCGGACGCATTGACGTAGCCGAGAAAGCCGCCGGAATTTGTCTTCAGGTAATGGCGGCAGGCGGGGCTAAACAGACCTTGAGTGACGTTCAATTGCGCGCAATTGCCGCAAATTTTAAATGTCCGCTGGACGAAACGATTTTTGACTGTTAACCGGACTTTAATATTTTTCAGTAAAATAGCTATCATAAATCACCTATAAAACCAATAATCTGGAGAATGAACATGAAAAATGTCGATAAAGCTTATGAACTGGCTCGTGAACGTTACGCGGAAACCGGCGTGGATACGGATGCGGCAATGGCGAAACTGGCGGAGGTTCCGATCAGCCTCCATTGCTGGCAGGGAGATGACGTCAACGGTTTTGAAGGCAGCGGCGAGTTGACCGGCGGCATCCAGGTGACCGGCAATTATCCCGGCAAGGCGCGCACTCCGGGCGAACTGCGTCAGGATCTGGACCTGGCCATGAAGCTGATCCCCGGCAGACAGCGGTTGAACGTACATTCCATCTATGCGGAAACCGGCGGCGAGAAAGTCGAACGCAATCAGCTTGAAGCCAGGCATTTCCGCAACTGGATCGACTGGGCCGGACAGCGCGGCATCGGCCTGGATTTCAATGGTTCGTTCTTTTCGCACCCGCTGGCTGACGCGGGAACCACGCTCAGCAGCGCGGACGAAGGAATCCGGAATTTCTGGATTGAGCACGGCATCGCCTGCCGCCGCATCGGCGCGGCAATGGGCAAAGAACTCGGCACCCCCGCGGTAACCAATATCTGGATACCCGACGGCAGCAAAGACATTCCGGCGGACCGGCTCGCACCGCGGCTGCGGCTGAAAGACTCGCTGGATCGTATTCTGAGCGAAAAAATTGATCCGAAGCACAATCTTGACGCGGTGGAATGCAAACTGTTCGGCATCGGTTCCGAATCTTATGTCGTCGGCTCGCATGAATTCTATATGGGCTATGCGGTTAAGAATAATCTGCTGCTCTGTCTTGATGCCGGGCATTTCCATCCAACCGAAGTCATTTCCGACAAAATTACCAGCGCCCTGGCCTTTCTGCCGGAAATCCTGCTTCACGTCAGCCGCGGCGTCCGCTGGGACAGCGATCATGTAGTAATCCTCAATGACGAACTGTTCGCGATAGCACAGGAAATCATCCGCCATGATTTCTGCGACCGGGTACATATCGGACTGGATTATTTTGACGCATCCATCAACCGTATCGCCGCCTGGGTTATCGGCAGCCGCGCCATGAACAAGGCGCTCCTGGCCGCACTGCTGGAACCGGCAGCCAAGCTCAAGCAGTTCGAACGCGACGGCGATTTCACTTCCCGGCTGGCAACGTTTGAGGAGCTCAAATCCATGCCGTCCGGCGCAGTATGGGATTATTACTGCATGAAACAGCAGGTTCCGGCCGGCGACGCCTGGTTGAAAGAAGTCAAAAATTATGAGGCGGATGTCCTGTCGAAACGCTGAGAAAGTCAGTATCCTGAAAATCCGCAGAAATCTGTCAGTGAAAAAAAACTTTATCTGAATTGAGGTTTCAGACTGGTAGAGTATATTACTGCTTGTGAACAGAATAACTCTATCTGGAGATTTCAGACAATGTCGCAAAAAATGAATACGCAGGAAACGGTGGCAATAGTCGGGCTGGGCCTGCTGGGCGCATCGCTGGGCATGGCGCTGCGGGACAAAGGTATCAAGCGCCTGGGCTGGACCCGCCGGGCGGACGTCAGGGAATGGGCGGTGAAAGAAAATGTCATTGACGGCGCCGCGTATGAAATTCATGACGTCCTGTCGCAGGCGGATATCACCGTGCTTTGCCTGCCGATTCCGGAAATAATGAACTATATCGAACGCCATGCCGCAAGCTGGAAACCGGGTTCCATCGTTACCGATATCGGCAGCGTCAAGGAAGTGGTGGTTGAATGCGGCGAAAAGAATCTGCTGCCGCGCGGAGTGCATTTCGTCGGCGGTCATCCGATGGCAGGGACGGAGAAATCCGGCCCCGCCGCCGCGTTTCCGGCTCTCTACAACAATGCCGAAGTATTTGTCACCGCGACCTCCAACACCTGCCCGGATGCATTTGCCAGAATTATAAAATTCTGGGAAGACATCAACACCAGGACGGTGAAGATCGGAGTGCGGGAACATGATATTCTGGTGGCTCACACCAGTCATATTTCCCATGTTCTGGCGCTGGCGCTTACCCAGGCGGTGCTGGACTGTCCTGAAAAGGAACAGAAATTGCGTTATTCCGGCTGTGCCACCGGCTTCCGCGACACTTCCAGAATAACCTCGTCCTCCCCCCAGATGTGGCGGGAGATCATCGAGAACAACCAGCCGGCGGTGCTGGAGACCGTCAAGGAACTTGAAAAACGGTGGCGGCATCTCCGGCAGATCATTGAAAGCAAACAGTACGACCAGCTCCAGGAGGAGTTTACCAAAGGCAAGAAACTGCGCGATGACTGGATAAAGTACAAGAACACTACTCAAAATTGCAACTGGTGAAAAATGACTGACACTGAATATGTAATACGGATCGAAAAAGCCAAAGTTTATCTCGATGACCGCCTGATTCTGAAAAACCTCAACTGGAAAGTCCGCCGCGGCGAACACTGGTTCATCCTCGGAGCCAACGGCGCGGGCAAAACTACGCTGGTAAAAACACTGATGGGATTTGTCTGGCCGCTTCACGGGGCGACCGTCGAGGTTCTCGGACACACTTACGGTCATGTCGACCTGGCGGAAGTGCGCAAAGACATTGCCTGGGTGAGCCCGTTTATCCAGCAATGGACGTCCTCCCGGTGGACCGGGCTGGAAATGGTAATCTCCGGACTTGACGGCACACTCGGACTGTTCAGAAAACCGGAAGAGGCTGAAATCAGACATGCCTTGAAAGTTATGAAGAAACTCGATTGCGCGCATCTGGCGAAGCGTAAAATCGGCTGGATGTCTTCCGGCGAACAGGTGAAGCTGCTGATCGGCCGGGCGCTGATCTGCAATCCGCAATTGATGATCCTCGACGAGGCCTGTGTCCATCTGGACCTGAAAAGCCGGGAATATCTGCTTGACACGGTAAATGAGATGGCGCAGCGCGAAGATTCCCCGACGATGATTTTCATTACCCAGCGACTGGAAGAACTGCTGCCGTCGTTTGAACACGGGCTTATCATCCGGGAAGGCCGGATTATCGCCTCCGGTTCCCGGTCTGAAATCATAACTGAAGAAAACCTGTATAAGACCTTTGACATAAAAGTCCATCTGCGAAAATCCGCCAGCGGCAGAATCTGGCCGGCCCTGGAATA
>CAIJKT010000058.1 GCA_903821255.1 uncultured Lentisphaeria bacterium
GATACGTCCATCAAAAAAAAGACCAATCTTGCCAGATGTTTTGATGTCGTGGATCATTGACAACCAGATGGGCCGCAGGATATAGGATAACTCTTGTTGAGCCGTGTTCTTGGCATTATCCAGCACCTCCCGCAACTTGGTTGCCAGGTCCTGCTTTTTGAATGGCTTATGAATAAAATGAACTCCCTTATCCAATACGCCATGGTAAGCAATCACGTTGGCAGTATAACCCGACATGAACAGGCATTTTAGATTCGGGTTAGAATCTAACAGCTTTTCAGCCAAATCTCGACCACTCATCTCCGGCATGACAACGTCAGTCATGAGCAAATCAATCCTGCTGGAATACGATTCGCTGATACTGATGGCCTGGCTTGGTATCGAAGCCGTTAATACGGTGTACCCAAACAGTTCGAGCATAATAGTTGTCATCGTTAGTATTGCTTTTTCATCCTCCACCAGCAAGATGGTTTCGTGGCCGGTGGCGGCCGCCCCCACAGAAACCGTTTTCTGTTCCGGTACATCCGTATCCATATACCTGGGCAGGTATATCTTAAATGTCGCTCCTTGATCCGGCTCGCTGTAAACGTTAATAAAGCCATTGTTCTGCTTGACTATGCCATAAATGGTAGCCAGCCCAAGACCGCTGCCTTTGCCTAAATCTTTTGTGGTAAAAAAAGGTTCGAAAATGTTGGCCAGTATTTCCTTGTCCATGCCGCAGCCGTTGTCACTTACTGCCAGCATGACATACTGGCCTGGAACAAACCCAAGGTGATCGGCACAATAGGTTTCGTCAAATGAGATAGTACATGTCTCGATAGTGACTTTACCGACACCCCTTAAAGCATCCCTGGCATTGACACACAGGTTCGCCAATATCTGGTCGATCTGGGAAGGGTCCAACTTGACCGGCCACAGATTCTTGCCTGGCAGCCACGCAAGATCAATGTCCTCGCCGATGAGCCGCCGCAGCATCTTTAACATCCCTTCCAGGGTTTCGTTCAGGTCGAGCACCTTTGGGGCGACGGTCTGCCTGCTGGCAAAGGCCAGCAGTTGCCGGGTAAGATCGGCGGAGCGATTAGCCGCCATGCGGATTTCCTGCAGGTTGGCATGGAGCGGTTCGGTCGGTTCTACCTGGTCCAGGGCCATCTCCGCATAGCCGAGGATAATTCCCAGCATGTTATTGAAATCATGCGCCACCCCTCCTGCCAGCCGGCCCACCGATTCCAACTTCTGGGCCCGAAATAACTGAGCTTGCAGTTTCATCTTTTCTTCATCGGCCTGTTTTCGCTCGGTGACATCTACTATGCTGGTAATTAAGTAAAGTGGCGCTCCCTGCTCATTGCATAATAGTGTGGTGCTGACATCCGCCCAGACGATGCCGCCGCCTTTGTGGATGTACCTTTTTTCAAACCGATGGGTGATCTGCTCACCTGTCATAATGATGCGAATACATTCTATACTTTTATCCATATCGTCAGGATGGGTGATTTGCGCCAAATCAAGTTGCTGGACCTCCTCAACCTCATAACCCATCATGTCGGCAAAGGTCTTGTTGACCCGCAGGAGTTTCCCATCCGGCGCCGTCAGAGACTTGCCGACGGTGGAGTGTTCGAAGACGGCTCGGAAAAGTTTCTCAGCGTTTTTCCGCTCGATAATTTCTTCCGTGAGCTTTTTTGTCCGCAGGGTAACTTGTTTTCTCAGCGAAAAGGACCACAATACGAAAGCTGATCCGATCAGTAATAAAGCAAGAAGCGCTCCGACAATGTACTTTAACACCGATTTCAGTGA
>CAIJKT010000059.1 GCA_903821255.1 uncultured Lentisphaeria bacterium
ACTGCTTGACGCCTTTACCACCAGCGTCAATGATGTTGCCGCCGCAAAACGCAGCGGCACCAAACCGCTGTACCGCAACAGCCGCCTGATGCTGCTGATTCCCAAGCGCTACCGCAATGATGAAGATCCGCACTGGCTGGACAGTTCCTATGTCCGGCTGATGAACATTCTCGATTATATTTCCGGCATGACCGACTCTTACGCCGTGTCATTATTCAAAAAAATCAAAGGCATTTCCCTGCCTGGACAATAAAGGAACAATATCATGCCCGAACTTCCGGAAGTTGAAACCATCACCAGAGCTTTAGCCGCCAGTCTGACCGGCAAACATTTCACCGTCATCAAAACATTTATTCCCGCAATCCGCTATCCGCTGGATCTGGAAAACCGCCCCGAACTTGTCGGACAGAAAATCGTTTCCGTGCGCCGCCGTGCGCGGTATATCATCATTGAGCTGAAAAACTGCTGGACATTCGTAATGCACCTGGGCATGTCCGGGGCAATCAGAATAGTTCCGGCGGACGAGGCGAAAAGGAAACACGATCATGTATTTTTCCATTTGAGCGACGGCCGGACCATGCGCTATGAATGTCCGCGCCGTTTCGGCTTTATCAAGACCTGCCTGCTGGACGCTCCCGGCGCGCATCCACCGGTACTGGTTAATCTCGGGGTGGAACCGCTCAGCGATGAATTTACCCCGGATTACCTTTACGACAACCTGAAGAAACGCTCCGGGCCGGTTAAAAATGCAATTATGGACAACAAGATTGTGGTGGGAGTCGGCAACATCTATGCGGCGGAGTCGCTTTTCCTCAGCGGAATCAGCCCGCTCCGCAAGGCCTCCGCCGTGACCCGCGCCCAGTGCGCGAAAATGGTCAAAATCATCAAGGAAGTGCTTAAACGCTCGATAGAGGCAGGCGGCACGACTATTTCCGACTATAAACAAGTTGACGGCTCCGAGGGCAAATTTGTTCAACAACTCAAAATATACGGCAAAGACGGGCTGCCCTGCCCTGAATGCAGCACGATCATCCAGAAAGCCGTGCTTGGCGGCAGATCCTCATGTTTCTGCCCGAAATGCCAGAAGTAAACATGCCGGAAACATCTGTCAGACCACTTCAGGACTTGCTGCTGCCGTTGCGGCTTACCGGCGATGGAATCGTTTCCAGAATCATGCCTGGCCCGATGGAGGGCATCATGCATCCGCTGTTCTGCAAGGCGGTTTCCGAGCTTGGACTGATTGATTTCTGGATCACCCCGTTCCTGCGGATTTCCACCGATGTTCCGCGGGATTCCAGATTGCGGCATTTCATCCGGCCGTTCACGGAAACCGGCCTGCCGGTGATAGTTCAACTGATGGGCAATAATCCGGAACTTATCGCGGCGGCGGCGGCGCGTTTCCGCGAACTCGGCGCTGCCGGCATCAACCTGAATTTTGCCTGTCCCAGCAAACAGGTTTTAAGCAGCGGAGCAGGAGGCTCGCTGCTGCGCAAACCGGAACTCATGCGGCAGATCACTGAGCAGACAGCCCGCGCCTGTCCCGACTTTTCGCTGAGCGTCAAACTGCGTACAGGCTATGAAGACTCCGTTGAAATGGAAAGTATTATCGAACAGGCCGTATCGGGAATTAAATTGGATTTTATCGCCATGCATTTCCGCACGGTTAAGGAAATGTACCATAAAACCGATCAGGGTTTTGAACGGATTATCCGGGCAGTGAAACTGGCAGAAAACATTCCGCTGATAGCCAATGGGGACATATTCACCGCCGAAGATGCAATTGCAATGTTCCGCGTAACCGGCTGTGCCGGCATAATGATTGCGCGCGGCCTGCTTAAAGATCCTTTCCTCAGCAGACACATCCAGGCCTGCGGCGATACTGACAGCATGGCAGCAACCGGCGACGGACGCACAATCTTCTTCAACAAACTGCTTGACATAGCCCGCCGCGACCCGGCAAAATACTGGTCGCGTCCGCAATTCATGGAGTTAGCCAATTATATGTGGGGCAGCAGCCATCCCTGTTTCGAGGTGTTTAAACAACTGTCCGATAAAGAATTCCAGGCTTACAACATTACTGAGCAGTAAACTCACTTCTTCGCGGCGGATGCGCTTTTGAAATCCCCGGCCTTGACAATTGACAATCCGGCAGGGTCGAAATGTTTGCGCAATACCGCCATGACCTGCTCCATCTCTTCCTTGTGGCGTTTCCGGTCATCCCTGAAACCGTCCACCGTATCGATCTTGTTGACGATGCCGTAAACCTTGCACCCCCGGCTCCTGATGGTGTCCAG
>CAIJKT010000060.1 GCA_903821255.1 uncultured Lentisphaeria bacterium
GAATATTTAATGAATGACCAAGAAGCAAAGCTGACAAAATTTGAGGTGCTGCTTAATCGCGATCACAAAAAGATCCTGGCTTTTTCTTTTTCTTTGGTTTCAGATGTTCACACAGCCAGGGATATCGCGCAGGAAGCGATGATCACCGCCTTTAAAAAGCTGGAGGAATACGACGAATCACGGGATTTCGGGAAATGGCTCCGCGGAATTGTCCGGATGAAGTACCTGGAGCATTTCAGGCACAACCGCGAAATCCCGATGAGCGAAGAGCTCATTGAACTGATAGATTCCAGTTACGCCCGGTGGGATGCCGCGGAAGAACATGCGCCGGCGGGTGAAACTTTATTTCAGGTTTTAAATGAATGCGTCGGCAAACTTAACGATGAGCAGAGAACGGTGATGGAGAAATTTTATTATCAGCGACAGAAAACCGGTGAAATCGCCAAGGCGGAAAATTTGAATGAAGCCACTGTCCGCAAGCGGCTGGAACGGGTCCGTTCCATGCTCAAGGCTTGCATTGACAGGAATCTGGCACAGTAAGACAGCGAGGAAAATATGGAAGAAAACAACAATATGAATACGAACGAAGAAAGACCCGAGCCGGGATTGCAGGCTGTTGACGGCCTGCTGCTGGAAATGGGACGCAACGGAACCGGGAATGACAATGATTTCCTGCGCGAAGTCATGGCGGCGGTCCGCAAGTGCGATGACGTCCCGCCGGCGCAGCCGCATCACTTTTTCACCATGTTCCGCATTGTCGCTTCGCTGGCGGCGGCGCTGGCCGTAGTCTCCGCGGCAATCTTCATGTTTCATGGCAGAATATTTTTCGGGACCGTTGAGGATAAAGACAAAATGCCGTGCATTCTGGTCTGTTCGCCCGGCGGGCTGATAAAATCCGGCAGTAAAGAAGCGGCGATTGTCAACGGCATGAACCTGAAAGTGGATGATACCGTACACATCTTCAAAGCCAAATCCGCCTTCGTTCAATTCTCCTGGCGGGCGTCAATGGAAATCGGTTCGGGCAGCGTTATTCAGTTTAATGATATACATGCGGTTGCCGCCGGTGATAAGCGGCAGAAGTTGTCCGGCACCGGCATCACGCTGAAAGACGGCGTAATCCAGGCGGATATTTCCGGGCTGAAGGACGGTGACGCGTTTACTGTGGCGACCGCCCAGGGCGTGTTCATGACGCAGAAGTCCAGTTTTGTCCTGGTCGAAACGCCGGAACTATGCTTTATGGAAGTGAAAGAGGGGAGTGTCCGGTTCAAGGGTGAAAACGGTTCGCTGTCGGTCATTGACGCCGGACAGTCCAAAGTTATTTACGGGACCGGTACCGGTCTCGCCGCCGGCGCGGCTGATTCCGCCGCGGTCATCAGCGAATATAAGAGCCGGCTGACACTGCAGAGCCGGGATATCGAGGAACTGCTGCTGCAGTTGTCCAGGAAGAAAAAAGCGGATATCTGTTTGAGAGAAATTGTCAGAAAAAGAAATATCTCTTTATAAATTTGATATTGAGGAGTAGTTAATGAAGAAAACCCACTTTCTTGTCGTGGCCGCGCTGCTGCTTTCCGCACTGAGCCCGGCCTCCCGCGCTGAAGAAAAGTCAGCCTGCCTGGAAGGATTCGATCCGGCCGCGCCCAAAGCCGCGCCTTTCATCGACAAATACACAAATTATGAAAAAAAGCAGAATCCGAGTCTGTGGGAATATCCGCTTGACGGCACGCTTACCTTAACCTGGACTTCAAAATCCGTTCCTGACGGTCTCCGCGGCAAACCGGTGATGTTCGCCATCCAGGCGGGACTCGGCGCCAGCAAGGGCGCGAGCGGCTGGCATGAACTCTCCGTGAACGGCAAAAAAATCCTGCGTTTCAATACTCCGTACGGGGAGAAACTCGTCTGGCGGGATCACGACTGCACAGTTACTTTCCATGCGCTGCTTGTGGATGGAAACGATGACCTGATCGGGATAATGTACCTGGAAATCGCCCCGGCATATCTTAATTACGGACAGCCGCAGACGTTTTCAGTCAGAGGCGAAAACAATAACGCGAAGAACTGGTTCATGCTGTTCGAAGGCGGCGTCATGCCGGACAATCTGGGCCGGATTCAACTGGGAAATAAAGTTGGCAGAAGAATTGCCGGGATAAAAAGCGTTGCGCCGGAAATGCCGGTCGAATATATCGCCAAATGGCGTGGACGGAAAGCTGCCGCCTGGTCCGCCTCCGCCGCGCCGGTAAATTCGCCGGATGCGGTAAATGTAACGGTTGCCGGAAAAACCGACAGCGCGCTCCGGCAGGAAATCGAAGACGCCATTGCCGGGCAGCGCTGGATTAATGAAGTTTATCCGGATCAGCAGGCTTTGCAGCAGATTTCCGCCGGGCATGTCGAATGGCTGAAAAAGCTTGATTGCGTCCTGTGGGTGTCCAGTCCGGGCGAGATCCGGCGCTACGCGGAATTGCGGAAAAAACTGAAAGCCGAAGTCGTCAGCAAAGACGAATCCCGGCGTCTGGTAACCATCGCGCCGTCCGGCGACGCGGTACCGCTGACCGTGCAGATCCCGCTGCCCAAGTCCGCATGGAATGCCGAAGTTTATATTGACGGGGTCCGGACAGACTCCGGATGCATCTATCTGAAAGAGGACAAAGGGGTGAGTTTTGATCTGAAACCGGGTCAATCCGCCGAAATCCGGCTTAAACAGTAATCAGACGATTTTTTTAAACTTAAGGAGCAAAGGCAAATGAACAAATGCATGAAAATGACCATGCTGCTGGGAGCGGCCGGTATTCTATGCGGAAACTGGCTGACTGCGGCGGACGTCCCCAAAGAAGTAACCACATCCACCGGAATCCGGATGGTACTGATTCCGGGCGGTTCCTTTAATATGGGCGATGCCGCGGGCAGGGAAGAGGAAAAAACTGTTCACAAGGTGACCGTGGACGGTTTTTACATGGATGTCTGCGAAGTGACACAGGAGTCATTTGAAGCGCTTGCCGGAACCAATCCTTCAAAATTCCGCGACAAAAAAGGCCCGGTGGAGCGTACCCGCTGGACGGACGCCGTAAAATACTGCAATGCCCGTTCCCTGAAAGAAGGGCTGAAACCATGTTATAACCTTGGCACGTGGGCATGCGATTTCAGCGCCGACGGCTACCGGCTGCCGACCGAGGCGGAATGGGAATATGCCTGCCGGGCCGGTTCAACCGGCGAACATTATTTCAGCGGCGGCGAGTCGCAACTGGACTCCCATGCCTGGTACCGCAATAATTCAGCGGAGAAAGTCCACGCAGTCGGCACCAAACGTCCGAATACGTTCGGACTGTTTGATATGTACGGCAATGTTTCGGAGTGGTGCAATGATTTTTACGACAAGGATTATTATGCCGTCAGTCCGGAACTGAACCCGGCGGGCCCGAAAAGCGGCGACAAGCGCGTACTGCGCGGCGGCAACTGGTCCAGCCGTCCGAAAGACTGCAAAAGTTTCCGGCGTTTTGCCGACAACCCGGTGACGGCCGATATCTGTCAGGGCTATGACACCTACGGCTTCCGCTGTGTGCGTAAAATCACTAACAAATAAAAAATAAGGGTAACATGAACTTCACTACATTGCGCATGATGCTGTCCGGAGTAATTCTGGTATTGTCTGCTCTGACTGGATTAAG
Source organism: uncultured Lentisphaeria bacterium (assembly GCA_903821255.1). The sequence continues at coordinate 3,660 of CAIJKT010000060.1, forward strand.
TGATGCGAATACCGTCACAACAGTCGGGCGTCTTAAATGCGAACCGGATATTGACGGCGTTATTGATTCAGACCCGGCATGGCGGAACATTCCGTGGAATAAGGGTGCGTTCTACATTCTGAATACCGACAAAGCCGCGGACTTGCAGACCAGATTTAAAATTGGTTATACGGCGAAAGGACTTTATCTGGCGGTGCAGTGCGATGAGCCGCAGCCGGGCAATATGCTTGCCGCGAAAAGCGACATGGAAAGTGTCTGGGCGGATGATTCCCTTGAGGTCTGGCTGTCCGCCGGCAAGGCAGACAAAATGCAACTGGTGACGAACTCCACCGGAGCGAGGAATAATGCCGGCATTGATATGCTGCTGAACTGGCCGGTGGCGACATTTATTGGAGAAAAGAGCTGGAACGTTGAAATGTTCATTCCATACGAAACCGTCAAGCAAATTCCGGACGGCAGTTGGCAGCTTGGCGTCTGCCGTAATATTCAAACATTGAAAAACAAGCCGTACTACACCGCATGGCGGTTGCTGCCTCCGGCAAAATCATACAGCGATTTGCTGCCGCTAAGTTTCAGCGGCAGTCTGTCCGGACAGGAGCTGGATTTGATCCGCAAGCAGCAGCAGGAAGCCTTGAAAAACAAATATTCCCTGGTCGTTGTTTTGCCCGGCAAAGGGGTGGAGCTGCTGAAAAAAGGATTTAATAATGACTTGCTGATCATGGCCCAGGGGTGCGGACTGATGCCGCGCATCAGCGCTGACGGCAATACGCTTTATTTCAATTCAACGTCCGGCGGCGCGCCCGGAGTATGGAAACTCGGCATTGCGGACAGGAAAACCGCCAGAATATGCGATGGTTCACAGGCGGCCTGTTCAGCAGACGGTAAATTAATAGTTTTTCAACGGGCTGGTAGAATTATAAGTAGGTCGCTGGATAATGGCGCGGAGAAAATCATTTCTCCCGAAGCCTGGACAAATTGCGCATTCCCGGAATTTCTGCCGGATGGCCGGGTTATTTTTATCGTATCCGGAAATCCTGATAAAATGTATCTTGCATCCGGCGATACGATGCCGGAACTGCTGCTTTCCGGCGAGATCGGCTGTGCGCGGTGCTCCCCTGACGGCAGATTGATTGCATATCAGAACGGGCCGCATCTCCGGCTGTATGACATTGCCGCCCGCAGTTCCAGGCCGCTTACATCAATAAACGGCATCCAGCGCTGCCCGTCGTGGACCAGGGACTCGAAAAATGTGGTTTTCTGTCAGCTTTTCGATCAGTTCAATTCCGTCGGCGATGTTTATGTTCAGGATATTGCCGGAAAAAACATTGAACGGATTGCCCAGAATGTTGACGCGTTCCCGGATTTTAACGGCGGCGGGTGGGAATTCTCAAAAAAGGCGGTTGCATTACCCGTTCCGCAGGTGATAAAAGTATCCTCCGCTGACAAACCGGCCGCGTCCGGAACTGACATTCCGGCGGATGCGAAAGAAATCGTGCTTGACAGCGGCAGCGCGACACTGTCTGTTTCATCCGCAAACAATCAAATTCAATGGACGCTGAAAGGCGGCTCCGGAAAAATTGGCCCGATGCAGATAGCGCCATTGGACTTGAAAGGCCTGCCGTTTTCAGGGATAAATAGTGTTAAGCTGGAGAAAGACGGCAATAACCGGATAGTCTGCCGGGTTGAGTTGTCCGGGGCGGAGCACGGCTCAGTCATTATTGTGATGGAAGCAGGATTGCCTGTTTTAAAGATAAGCTCGAATGATGCTGTCGGCAGCGTTGATTTGCGGCATGAGTTGAAGATGGTTGCAGGCTGTGACCGTTATGCGTGGGATATGCTTTATCTGCCGCGGGATATTGTCAAGTATCCGGCAGTTGCCGCATATTCTCCGTTAATGGTTTTGTTTCCGGACAATGAAAACTGCCTGTTCATGGTAATGGCTCCGGACAGGGATGTCAGGCTGCTGCAGGGGAAAGAAACCGCGGATTTCGGCGGCGTAAGTGTGGCGGCGGGAAAAACCGGCGGCGATTTGTTCCTGTTCGGCCTGACCGGCGCAAAGTTGTGGGGGAATATTGTGATTGGCGAAGTGAATGCGGCCGCGAACAGCGCCGGCGCAACTCCTGCCGCACAATGCGGAACTTCAATGTGTCCGCCCCTGCCGGTGCTTTCCGCCTCATTGCTGTCAGGAAAGACTATGACGCTGAAATGCGCAATTCCGGCGGCTTTGCAATGGCGATACATTGTTGCGGATAAACAAGGCAATGATTACTCCGGGATGTTCACTTCCAATGCGGCGGCAGGCAGTTTTGAATTTAAAATACCGGAGCTGCCGGCAGTGCAGGGCGGTGCACCGGCTTTTTATTATCCTTACGACCGGCTTAAACTGACCCCCGTGCAGGATTTCACGCCAATGGACTTGATTATAAATGCGGTCGGGTTGAAGAGAACTGCGGAACTGTTTGACATCCGCGGGATCAGAGAGGTGAGAGTCGCAAAACCGGAATGCATGTACAAAGATTACCGCATCATTTTAAACTGGTATAAATATACTTTCATAACTCAGCCCTGCGCGGCGGATACCGCATGCCGGCTGGCGGATGATCTATCCGCCATCTTTAGCGGGGTTTTAAACAGAAACGCGGAATATCAGAAGTTTTTTGCCGGATTGAAGACGCAGACAGACAAACTGCCCCGAACAGAACTTGCCGTCCGGATACTTGATATTGTCAAAGCTTCGGAAAAACTTAATGCCGCCGCTGACTGCGGGAAGAAGTTTAATGACAGTCTTGAGAAATTTAAAGCTGCGGCAAAAAAGCTCAACGCAAGAGATGCGACCAAGGAATTTGCTGATGCCGCCAGCCGGCTTTTTCAACAGGAAATAAACAATGTCCGGCAATACCGTCTGCTTGTCAGGCAGGTTCGCATGCTTTACGGTCGCCTGGCGGCGGTTTTTCCGGAGAATAAAGTATCTTATGAAAAAATAAGGGATGACTGCCGCAGGCTGCTGCTGAATCCGGTATATCATGAAAATATGAATAACGACGAAAACATTATTAATCCGGAGCTTGCTGACTATGAAGCAACTAAGTAAAATCTTATCCTTTCTGTTACTGATCGCTGGAGCCTGGGCTGTTGCCGGAGACTCTACGGTTGTAACTTCAAATGATTGCTATAAAATAACATTCAATAATGCCGGCGGAAGCTTGTCCGTCAGTTTTGCGGCGATGCCGGGTATTGATATTACTCCCTATTCCAAAGATTCAAAGCCCGTCAGCGCCGGAATATCCTGCTCCCCGGTTCCGAATATGCCGGGCTCGTTCCGCATCGCGTGGAAAGGCAGCCCGGCTGAAACTGTCGTATCCGGAGTGCTTTCGATTGCCGCCGATAAAAGCATTGCAATTGTTCCGGAACAGAACATGGGCGGCGTTTTCATTGACACGGCGGTTCAATATGCGGTACTGCCCAGCCGCAGTGTGGAATGCGTAAATTATATGCCGGATGCATATCCGTCCGGCGGTAAAGTAAATCTTCCTCCGGAAAACCTGCTGCTGGGGCTTGCCGCAGACGGGAATCGCATGTTAGTGGTTGCGTCCGCTCAGCCGGGAGACCATCTGTCTGTTTACCGCAACAGCGAATCCGGGAGCAACGCGGGATTCAGGCGGATTGATTCCGGCATGACTGCCGGCGGCATAAAACTGGCTGTCTTTGATGTCAAGGATATCTGGCATGAAGTCAAGCTGGACGGTCTGGACGCTGACAAAGCTGTTGCCTTGAACTGGAGGCCTCCCTTTGACGCATACTGGATTATTGAACTCAATGAATGCAACGTTCCTTTATTTTATTATATGCGCAAGGAACCCAGGACGTTCTACCGTCCGGTAATCGGCATGTATCAATGGCCGCTGTGGCTGCAGAACAATCAGGTAAGCCTGAGACTTGATTCAAAAGTCTCCGGCGTTATTCGCGGCTCAACGCTGATTTACGCCCTCGAGGGTGCGCCGCAAACGCCGTATAATTTTCTGGTGTCACTTTACGGGCAGGAGAAAACGCCTGTCGAGCTTGAAAAGCAGAAAGAGACGATGTCCATGGTGCCGAATGAACTGGCCAACAGCGTGACGAATAACACCTGTCAGGGCTTGACCGTCGTTTCTGAAATATTCGTCAAGACCGGGGCTTTCGGACAGCACGCGGCCGCATTGACACGGCATGCAGAAAACCGGCTGGGCTGGAACACCGCTTCGGAAAAGCAGACCCGCCGCTTCCTGGACTGGATTCAGCAGATGAAAACGAATGTCAGCGAATGGCGTCAAAAAGAGAAAGACAATCCGGCGCTGGTGAAATATTTTGATGAACTTGATAAGCGCCTGAATAATATGGATAAGGATTTGAAGGACGCGCTCAAGGGGAAGACTCCGGAGGAGAACATAGCTCACAGCGTGGAACTGTCGCAGAAAATTAAAGAACTGGTACGCAATAATTCAGGAACTGAGCGCGCGCCTGAACTGTATGAACTGCTGCGGTCAATGAACTATTACATGGCGCTGTACGAAGTCATCGGCTATCACGCAGGACGCAATCTGCGCACTATTTTCAAGGATGCGGCGACAGATGCCGCCGGCTCTGAAGACGCCTGCCGTTACGCCCGCCTGGTACGGGATCAGATCCGGCAGTTGCTGACCACGCGCGGCGTATATGAAATATTACTGGAACACCGTAAAGCGATAGCGCAACAACAGAGGTAGAAATATGAAAAATAAAACTGTTTTATTTGCCGTCTGCGCGGCCGGCATCATGCTCGGCAGCGCGGGGTTTGCCGCGGAGACCGCGATTACATCCGGCGGGGGAGTGGCAATGGTGCTCATTCCCGCCGGAGAATTCAAAATGGGCTCCGATAAAGGCAGGGAAGATGAAAAGCCAGTTCATCCGGTTAAAATTAATGCTTTTTACATGGACAAATATCTGGTGACTCAGCAGGAATTTGAACGGCTGATGAAATCCAATCCTTCAAAGCACCGCAAGCCGGAAAACCCGGTGGAGCAATTGCGCTGGCCGGAGGCGGTCAAATACTGCAATGCCAGATCGGTTGAAGACGGTTTGGAGCCATGTTATGATTTGACCACCTGGAAATGCGATTTCTCAAAAAATGGCTACCGGCTGCCGACTGAAGCGGAATGGGAATATGCCAGCCGGGCCGGGTCCGGCAAGGAATATTTTTTCGGAGATGATCCGTCACCGTTGCAGTTGTATGCCTTCTACAATTTGAATTCCGGCAAAATGCCGCGTCCGGTGGGGAGAAAAAAAGCCAATCCGTGGGGACTCTACGATATGTATGGCAATCTCTGCCAGTGGTGCAATGATAACTATCTGCCGGATTATTACAAAAACAGTCCGCGGGATAATCCCGCAGGACCGGAAAAAAGCGACTTCAAAGTGCTGCGCGGCGGCTGCTGGAAATCCAAGCCGGAAGAGTGCCGCTCCGCCAGCAGGGCGAAGGAAAGCCCGGCATTTGCCGATGTATGTTTCGGGTATGACACCTACGGTTTCCGCTGCGTGCGGAAAGCTGCCGTTAAATAGTATTTAATTCTTAAAAATCTCAATATTGCAGGAAACAGATTATGTTGTTTCATACGTGGACTTTCGTCATTTTTTTCACCATCAC
>CAIJKT010000061.1 GCA_903821255.1 uncultured Lentisphaeria bacterium
ACCAGAATTATTGCCACGGTCGGGCCGACTTGCGCCGATTATAAGATTTTAAAATCGCTCATCAGCGCGGGCGTCAATGTGTGCCGCTTGAATTTCTCTTTCGGCGATCATGAATATCATCGCAGGAATATCGAACAGATCCGGCAGATCAGCCGCGAACTCCGGAAAAGCGTGGCGATCATGCTGGACTTGCAGGGACCGAAAATCCGGCTCGGCAAATTGAACGCTCCGGTGACGCTGCACAAAGGCGGCAAGGTGGTGCTGTCCGGAAATGCAGTCCATAAAGAGGAGCTGTATCTGCCGACTACCTACCGCAATATTGCCGCCGACACTCAAACCGGCAAGACTATTCTGCTGGCGGACGGACGGATTATTCTTACTGTGGAGTCTGTGAACCAGGCGCGCCGCGAAGTGCACTGCCGGGTGGCTGCCGGCGGCACCGTGATTACCGGCAAAGGCATCAATCTGCCTTATACCAGAATATCCATGCCCGCGCTGACGCCGAAGGATGTCCAGGATGCGCTGTTCGGGATAGAGCAGGGGGTGGACTTCATGGCGCTTTCCTTCGTGCGTTCCGCCAAAGATGTCGTCAAATTGAAAAATCTGATAAAAAGCAATAATGCCGATATTCCGGTCATTGCCAAACTGGAAAAACCGGAGGCACTGGATAATCTGGAAGAAATCCTGGATGTGGTTGACGGCGTCATGGTGGCGCGCGGCGACCTGGCCGATGAAATCTCTTTTGAACATGTGCCGACTGCGCAGAAACATATTATCCGCCGGGCAAATGAGCGCGGCAGACTGTCCATTGTGGCTACGGAAATGCTCAGTTCGATGACGGAAAATCCGCTGCCCAGCCGGGCGGAAGTCAGCGATGTCGCCAACGCCGTGCTTGATGGCACTGATATGATTATGCTGTCGAATGAAACCGCTTCCGGCAAATACCCGCTGAAGGCCGTTCAGGCGATGAGCAAGATCGCGCTTGAAGCCGAAAAAATGATTAACGGCAATAATTATTGCGGCAACTGGAGCAAATCTGACCAGCAGCTTGAAGTTCCGCAGGCATTGTGCCTGGCCGCGTCTTTTCTTTCTCATGAACTGAATGAACATGCCATGCTCGTGCTGACATCCAGCGGCGGGACCGCCAGAATTCTGGCCAAATGCCGTCCTGACAGTGTGATTTATGCCGCCACCTGCTGCGAAAAAATCTACCGCCGGATGGCGGCTTATCACAACGTTTATCCGCTGCTGCTGAATAATCCCGAATCCCCCGCCGGAAAGCAGGCCGCAATTTCACTGGAGTTGCTCAAGCAGAAATTGCTGGAGGAAAAACTGGCAGGAAGCGGTGACCGGCTGATTCTGCTGGCAGGGGCGACCGGCACCAACAATAAATGGAGCCTGAACGGCATTCAAACCATCACGGTATGAAGATACTCAGGCGGAATCTCTGATACAGAGTTGCGGTTTGATGATTGCGGATTGCGGATTTTTGCCGCTTTTTAAGCGTTTCATAATCAGCTCCAGCGCTTTCCCGGCGCAGTTGGCGGCCATCTGATCGAAAGTTGTCAACGGGACTCTGCAGTATTCTGCAAGTTCGATATTGTCGGCTCCGGTGACCAGGATGTCATCCGGCACTCTAAGTCCGGCGGCCAGCAGACCTTTGATAAGTCCGATTGCCAGCCGGTCATTGCCGCAGATTACTGCGTCCGGCCGTTTGCGGATTACCTGTGCGGCGACTCTTTCTCCGTCCTCCACGTACATGCCGCCGGGGATTACTTGCTTATTGCCGCCGGATACCGCGTCGCAGAATGCCTTTTGGCGGCGTTCACAGCAGTCGCCGCTGCAGACGGAAATGAAGGCAAAACTCTTTGCTCCGCGCGCTTTGCAGTGACTGATCATCTGCTGTATGCCGTATGCGTCATCGCAGGAGACGGACAGATGATTTTTATAGCGGTTGGTCAGCAGGACAAAAGGCAGTTCCTTAGCGGCAAGTTCATCAACCCATGTCGCGTTATCGGCCACTCCCCAGATCATCAGCGCATCTATTTCTTTTCTCCGGAAAAGACGGAGATATTCCTTGCCGGATACAAATTCGCTGTTCATTGCCAGCGGCAGCATCCTGTAGCCCAGGCCGGGCAGGCTGGCATAAACTGTGCTCATTACCCGTGCCAGATTATCGTCTTCAAGTTTTTCCCCGGCAGGAGTCATAAACCCGATGGTGCCGGATTTGTTCGAGAAAAAACGGCTGGCATGGATGCTGGGTTCGTAATCCTGCTCCCGGCAGACCTCCAGTATTTTATCCCTGGTTTCCGCGCTGATCTGAATGCTGCTGTTTTTCCCGGCAAGCACCCGGGATACGGTTGACGGCGAACAGCCTGCCAGTTCCGCGATATTCCTGATATTCATCGATTGAGTCCTGAGTTGGTGATTTTTTCAAAACATTAAAATCTACACGATTAGTGTTGACAAGTCAAATGTTGCCGGTTATAATATACTGCAACAGTTGCGGTGTACTGTTGCTTATGTGAAAATATTCCTTAAAAATACAGGAGATTGAATAATGGACAAAGTTGAATTCCGCAAAAAGGTAATCGGCTGCTGGCTGGGCAAAGCCGTCGGCGGCACTCTTGGACAACCCTACGAAGGCACTCAGGGTCCGCTTAACCTCTCCTTTTATGACCCTGTTCCGACAGATATGATTCCGAATGACGATCTTGATCTTCAGGTACTCTGGGCCTGCGTCATGGATAAAATGGACAAGCCACGCGTTGACCGCCAGGTTTTTGCCGATGCATGGCTGGCGCATGTGAATTTCCCCTGGGATGAATACGGGCTGGCAATCCGGAATATCCGCAACGGAATCAGGCCGCCGTATTCCGGCAGTTATGACAACTTTTTTGTCAACGGTCTTGGCGCGGCAATCCGCAGCGAACTATGGGCCTGCCTTGCGCCGGGCAATCCGCAACTGGCGGCGGCTTACGCTTACGAAGACGCCTGTGTTGATCATGACGGCGAGGGGATGTATGCGGAAATGTTTTTTGCCGCGCTGGAAAGCCAGGCGTTTGTCGAAAGTTCAATTCCCGAATTGATTAAAGCCGGACTCGGCGTAATTCCGGAGAACAGCCGGTTGCGCCAGGCGATTCAGGACACCTGCGACTGGTGGCGGCATCTGAAAAACTGGACTGCCGTCCGTGAAAGAATACTTGCCGCTTACGGCAGCGATAATTTTACCGACGTGATCATGAATATTCCATTTACCATATTGGGACTGCTGGCCGGAAACGGCGATTTCAGCCAGACTATCTGTATTGCTGCAAACTGCGGACAGGACGTTGACTGTACTGCCGCCAGCGCCGGCGCCATCCTGGGCATTATCAATCCGGAATCTATCGGCGAGGCATGGCTGCGCCCGATTGGCCGGAAACTTATCCTGAATGCGGGAATTGTCGGAATCAATCCGCCGGCAACGCTGGACGGCTTCACTGATATGATTATCGCGCTGAAAGACCGTCTCCCGGTTTTTGCCAGAGAAGCGTCCGTGCGGGAACCGGACTGGAACAAGCATAAAATCCATGCCGAAATGAAGCTTTTCAAAGGCTGGCTGGCAATGGACGAGAACAAATCCAATCCGGTATTTACCGGGCAGGGTGAGCCCGTGGAATTCCCCGGACATATCTGCCGCCTGCCGGCATCGAAAGTCCCGCCGGATTCGATTATGCTGATCCGCTATAAATTTGAACTGGACACCAAACGCACGGTCAGGGTCATGTGCAATTCCAGCTCAAACCTTCGCGCCTGGGTTGACGGTCTCTATGCCTTCGGCCGGGAGTGCGGACGGATGCTTCCATCATTCCACCGCATCCCGATCAACCAGTACAAAGATATGGAACTGTCCGCCGGGACCCATGAATTAGTTATCGGTATTCATCCCAATAAAAATGAACGGGAAATGTTATGGGTGGTCGGGATCGGCGACAGAACTGACTTCCAATGGATACCCCGCGCATTCTTGAAGTGAATGAATTAAAGTGTTAATCCAGTCTTTTCTCGATTGAGAAGCAGACTTAAATTTCCATTCCGGACTTGTCCGGGATAAAAGCAGGGGAACTTCAATATGAAAGAATGGGTAAAAGAGAAGCTTTCTATTGTTGATGGCCTGTATCCGGCTGACAGGATTGACGCCAGCAAAAAACGCTGGCAATGGATATGGAACGG
>CAIJKT010000062.1 GCA_903821255.1 uncultured Lentisphaeria bacterium
ATTAGTGCTGCCGCTGGACTCATTTTACATCTCCGTGTTTATGTTGGGGTTGGGTCAAAATGAAGAAGCTCCCAGATAGTGCATTGCGCACTCTATGGGAGCTTGATATGTGATCGGCAATTAAGCCGGAATGATAAAAGACGGGGAATTAGATTGAGGCCTGTTTGCCTGGTTTAATGTGCTGTAATCCTTGGGGGTTGCAGAGCCGTAGACGCTGAAATAGAGAGCATCAAGGCAAGGGGATTGATGCTGGTTTTAGCAGTATTTTGCTGGAATAGCAAGCAAAAAATGCTTCATTCAATAATGTAATATAGACGTGAATCTGGATGGACTACAGTGAATATCCGGCTGAATATTTCATGATCCGCCCGTTACAATTGCAAAACAGAAAAGCGCCCCGCGCCGGAGATTATTCAGTCAGACATGGGGGGCGGGTGGCGGGATTCGTGAGCTTGAAAATTTTATTTTCGTAATGGCTCAGTCTTTTCGGGATGAAGATCAAGCGGCGCGATGATCTGCTTTAGATTCAGATTTAAAACCGAATAAATGAGTAACATCGGCAGTCGGATCCCGTCCCAGGATGTTAAGCGCTTTTTCCAAAGTTGCTTTTGGGTCAAGTCCGCGCGTTCTTGCAGTATAAAGAAATGTCATCATGATTTCGCGGGTGTGCATGCCCTTGTCCGACTGCGAACCAAAACTGATTTTTCTGGCGATGACTGTTGGCCTGAGGCCTCTTTCGGCAAAATTATTGTCAGCTGGAATATCCGGGGATTTCACCCACTGAAAAAGTTTATCCGGGTTCTGCCTGAAGATATTTTGAAAATTCTGAATAGCCGGATGTTTTGCCTCCTGATTGCAGATTTCCATAATTGCCGCCTGAATGCCGGTGGCTCTGGTCAGGTATTCATGTAATTTCATTTGCTGCTTATGTAAGGTTACAGCCTGCTTAAGATGCTCCTTTAAGGCGGCGACAAAAGCAATTACTTCGGTTTCGTCCGGGAAATCTGTTTCTATTGATTCGAGATCACGCAGAAGATGGACATAACAATACTGACGATTGACAAGCAACGGCGAATATCCCTTATAACGGTCTGTAATTAAATTTAGTTCCAATGCGTCTTTGCCCAATACTTCTAACGGAACAACCGCTCCTCTTGTATTTCTGAAAATAAATGCGGTAAGATCATTATTTGCAAATATCCATGCATAAGCTTTTGAGCCGTCATTGCGCCAGCCGGTTTCATCGGCGTGCAGTACGAGACAGGAACGCAGTTCGTGTAAAATCCGTTTGAAAGCATCCTCCAGAAGAAGAGCACTGCGATGGGCAATGTTGAAAAAAGTCCCTTCATTGATTTCTTCCCGGCGGCTTATGCTGCCGGCAGTCAAGCCATGCAGATAGTGTTCTGTCAAAAGGTGCGAAACCATGCTGTTGGCGTACAAGGCTCCTGCGGCTGCGCCCGGAGTGCGGACTTCCTCTCTGCGTCCGCATTTTGAGCATGAACACTCTTTTTTAAGAAAGAACTTTTTAAATTTTCTTTCAGGAATACGTTCAATAACACAATGCTCTTTGAATTCGTCAACCCGCCATTTACCCCCGCAGTTGCATGGCGGCGGCAAATCCGGCAGATTGATGATTTCATCTGCTTCAGATGCCGGAAAATCTTTCCGGCCATATCCTTTGTGGCCTGCCTTGGCTCCGCCTTTTTTCGCTTTGTTCTCAGCTAAGGCATTGGGTTTGTTTATCTTCAATGCAGACGGTGTTGCCGCGCCGAAATATCCTTCCTTTCCGCTTCTGCGGTTCAATTCCTTTTCAAGCCTGCGTACTTGCTGCCGTTCTGCTTTCAATTCACCGCGGACTGCTTCAAGTTCAGTTAAAAGCAGGCTGTGCTCAGCGGTCAAGTCTTTTAAACGGCGGTTTTCCAGATGCAATCGGGAAAGTTCAAATCCCGCCTCATAAAGTCTGCCTTCTGTCTCAATCCTGCGCCGCTCCTCATCTTTGAACTTCTTCAGCCAGTCATTCGCGTTCTTTTCCGCAGTCTTGACATTTTCCAGAAAGAGTTGCTTGACCCGTTCAAGACCGGCAATTTCTTCCCGCAGATATTTCGTCCAATGCTTTATCAACGCAAATAACTCACATATTCTTCAGTTCATCCATATATGCAAGCCCTGCATCCACCAGCAACTCTTCTATTCTGCGTCCGTTCTCAAGCGCCTGTTTTACAGCATCTATATCGGCAGCCCGCACATGTTTGGACTTCTGTATGCCATCCTTGTAGTAAGTCAGCTCCCACACCGGATGCCCTTCGCCAGACATGCATTTTTCACATTCTTTCTTTTTCCTGGTACATTTTCGATTATACTTGCGTACTGAGCCTTTTGCCGCCGGCCATAGTTCAGACACTTCTGCCATTAGTTTCAACCGCGCTTCCGAGTTTTTCATTCACACCTCGTTTATAGTTTTAAAAATGTCCTAAATAGGACAGTCTATATTATACACGAAAAAATCGCCTATGTCAATACTCTTTTTTAAAAATAAACTTTTTTCTACACGCTACAAAAAGACTGAGCCGTTACTTATTTTCATATTTTTTTGCTGTTTTTTAATTTTTCCTGTTGACATATAAGGAGACAGAAGATTATATTTTAAACATTAAGAATAAGATATCTTAAGGGAACAATTTATGAAACAGCCAATTATACGAAATCGGATATTTCATGAGCTTCGCGACGGAATTGTTTCCGGTAAGCATCCGGCGGGCTACCGTTTTCCGATTGAGCCGAAGTTGGCAGTAGAACTTGGAATATCACGAAAAACGTTGCGGGCTGTTCTAAGTTTGCTGGAAACGGAAGGAATGGTCGAACGCTGCCCACGAAGCGGTACTTTCGTCAATCCGCAGCTAAAGACTAATGCAACTAAAATGGTTGCTTTGCTGACCACATTTCAAAAGGGTCACTTCGATAATTATTTCGAAACGCTTTTTTCCGAAGTGGCTGATTCAAACATAATTTCAATCGTTGGAACTATTGATAAAGACAGGAACTGGAAGGATACAATAAGAAAAACAATCGCACGCGAACCGGATGTTTTTTTGATTGACGTGGAAGGAAGGCATTTCAATCTTGATGAATTACGAAAAGCATGCGCACCCATTCCCTGTTGTTTTGTAAACCGCTGGGACTGGCATGAGGTAAAACCGGAGAGAGCGGTCTTGAATGACTATCCTGCCGCCTACGGAAAGGCTCTCAGTTACTTGAAAGAACGTGGCAACAGCAGAATACTTGTTATCGGTCATCATAATCAGATATTGCCATTCGAGCGGGAATATTTGAAAAAGGCGACAATGTCCGTTGATATGGAATTCGGGAGAGAATTGATCTACGTCGGTTTTGAGGATATTGAAAAGAATCCAGGGGCGAGCTTTAAAACAAATGCTCCGACTGCGGTTTTCGGATTTTCCGACCATATAGTCCTGCAATTCCTCCAGCAAGCCATGAAATCGGGCATAGATACTTCAAGTCTTGACAAGGTCGGACTTTTCAACCAGAGGCATTCGAATATCCCTGGCCGGGAATTCACAAGTGTGCGTTTTGATTTTCCAAGAATATGGAAGAACGCATTTGATCATTGCAATGCAGGAGGCGATTCATTTGTAGAATATATCGAGCCGGAAATATTAATCAAAACAGGAGGAAAATAACAAATAGAGCATGTTGAATCGCATAAAAAATAATCTTACTAGGGGAATAAAATGAAAAAGAACTCGGTATTTACACTTATAGAACTCTTGGTCGTAATAGCTATCATAGCAATCTTAGCCGCAATGCTTTTACCGGCGTTGAATAAAGCGAGAGAAAAAGCCAAGGGAATCCAATGTGCAAGTAATTTAAAACAAATCGGAATTATTGCTGCTTTCTACACAAATGACTACAATGGGTTAGTTCTTCCGGCGGCCAGATATACTGGAAGTGCCACTAGCTATGAATATTGGACAGTCGTGGCTAATGCTGCTGGATATATCAGTCTGCCTTATGTTGATCCTAAAAAAGTAGAAAAAATTCTTGTCTGTCCTTCAGAACCAATTCGACCAACAGCAGGAACCAGAGCAAATGGCCATTATGGGACCAATTCTCACCTTAATCTTCCAACAGCTATTGGAACTGATGGAACCGGAAAGGTTTATAAAGGTATGAAGATCGAATCATTTAAACAACCGAGTAAAGTATTTTTAATAATAGATCAGGGGTTCCCTGCTGCCAATACTAATCTTGCTTCGGTCTATAGCCCAACAATTAACGATAATAACGGGTGGCCCGCCCTCCGCCACAACAATGGGTCTAATCAGGTCTATTTTGACGGTCATGTTAATTACCTGAGATTTCTTGATATCCCGCAAAGAAAGGCGGGAATTGACGGCCTCTTATACCCTTGGGGGAGATATTCCATGTAAAACGGGGTCATTTTAAGGGAATTTCAGTTTCAGTAAAAAAGGGTAAAGACCGGGAAATGCGGATGGCTATTTTCATGGAAGAATACATTTTCGTAAGTCGTCGCATCTCCATCCCGCCTTCGCCAGATCAGGGATAAGATTCCGGGCTAAACGCACGTCAGAAATGCATCAAGATCAATCAAAATAAAACACAAGAGGAGCACACAGCGATGAAGCATCTCGTAATAAAATGCAGAAAAAACGCAGAGAAAATGATCATGGCGGCAATGGTTGGTATGTCAATGGTTAGCTTAGCGACAATCATTTCCCCTACGCAACTCCATGCCGCAGACGAAAAATCTCCCGATAAAATGGTTTTGGCGCCCATGGTCAAAGCGCCGGCCATAGACGGCAAGATCGCGGATGGCGAGTGGAACGACGCGTACAAGGTCATTGGATTTCTCGACCGAACGACCGGATTTTCGCTTGAGCCGCGCACGGGTTATACGCTAGTAGGATATGATCGTGAAAATCTCTATATTGCGATGAGCACGGAACTGCCGCCGGACGGCAAGCTCATTTCAAAACAAAAAAGAGACGATGGGGCCGTTGTCACCGATGACAGCATAGAAATATGGATCGACCCCAACCGTGGAAACAGGGCTGATAGAAAAGGCGATCAGCGTTATTACCAGATCATCATCAACAGTCTCGGTAAGCGGCAGGATATACTCTTCGATCCTGAGAAAGGCGTCCCCAATACGGGATGGGATTTAGCCGGATATACGTTCGGCAACCGCATCGATCTGGAGAAGAAGCGCTGGGAACTGGAATTGGCGATTCCGTGGAAGTCCATCAATGCCGACGGTTCTCAACTCATGGGAAAGGGCATCGGTCTTTTCGTGGGCCGCAACTTTAAGCAGCCATGGAGTCAGGCCAGCTTTGCGATCGCTCGTGTGTACAATTTTGCAGCGACACAGGAATATCCGGAATTTTTACTGAAACCGAATGCTCCGGTGTTCCGCGAGGAATCGCTCGGGGAAGTGTTCGATGCGATATTCGATTACAAACTTAATATCCGTAACCGTGAAGGCAAAGACTTGGCACTGAAGGTGGAGGCGTCCGTTGCGGGCAGCGACATGCCTACGAAATTTTTCAACAAGGATGTATCCGTTCCCGCAGATAAGGCGGCGGATTTTGCAGTCAAGACCGATTCCGGCTGGTTCCATAAGGATGCCGACAATACGCTTCATATCAAGGTGTCGGCGAATGGAGAGGTACTTTATCAGCATCAGCTCACCGTGAAGAAACCGCGCGAGAAGGCATGGCAGATCATCGGTGCCACAGAGGAAGCGGCCGGGTTAAGCATTGCCTATTATCCGCACCTCTCAAAGCTTTCAGTAAAGTATGATCTGGCGGCAGTTGATGGCGCAGAAAAAATAAAAGAGGTTCTGGTGGAAGTGATCGATCATGGAAAGAAAGCGATTCTTTCCGAGACTCTGGCCGTAAACAACAAGGTTGCCGAGAAGCTTCTGGAGATGCCGTCCCTTGCCGACGGGACATATACCGTCAGTGCCAGGATGAAAACCGGAAATGACCTGTCCAAACCGCTGGAAAAGACATTCCTGCGGATAAAATTCCCATGGGAAAGGAACACGCTTGGCATGACCGATGAGGTTTTCCCGCCATTCACGCCTATTCAAACGAAGGGTGCGATTGTGGAGACTGTCCTTCGAAAGCACACGATGAACGGCTTCGGACTGTGGGACAGTGCCATCTCAATGAACAAAGAATTGCTTGCTGCCCCAATGACCGTAGAACTGGAGACAGCATCAGGAAAGACATCGTGGACTACGAAGAAA
The DNA here is from genome assembly GCA_903821255.1 of uncultured Lentisphaeria bacterium. The sequence continues at coordinate 6,290 of CAIJKT010000062.1, forward strand.
GTCACCCTGCAAAAAGCTAAGCCGAATAGCGCCGTGTATCAGTCCACTGCGGAAAGCCCGGCGGTTGTGCTCAAGACTACTTCATCGATTGAAGAAGACGGCTGTATGAAGGTGGAGATGCAGATCAATCCCGGGAAAAATCCCGAGGAAGTCAAGCGCCTGACGGTCAACATTCCGCTCAAGGATGAATTGGCACCATTCTGGCATGTCCTTAGCGAGATACGCAGCAATCCCGCTGGCAAAACACCGCAGGGCGACGGCGTTATCTGGGACAGTACTAAATTGGGTAACGGCCCAACGTTGGGAACTTTCCTGCCTTACATTTGGCTTGGCGGTCCCGAACGCGGCATGGTCTGGTTTGCAGATATTGATAAGGGGTGGTCTATCAATGATGATCAGCCGGCGCAGGTTCTCACACGCAAGAATGGACAACTTATACTCTCTCTAAACCTGATCGCGCGACCCACGAAAATCGAGGGCCCGCGCACGATTGTTTTCGGCCTGCAGGCAACGCCGGCCAAACCGATGATGTCCGACTGGAGGAAAATATCCGCCGACATTAATGCCGTTCCTGGTGGCGCCGGTTTCTATTGGGGAATGTTGCCGGTTTATGCCGGTAAATATCCAGCGGGGCGTGATTTTAGCATTTCAGATGAAATGGTAAAAACCCGTGAGAGTGGAAAGCCAAACTTCGATTTTATAGAAAGGTGGCTTAAAGAGAAGGCTGCGAACGCGCACAAGGATCTCGAGAAAGCATATCGTACTTCTATTACTGCTGGCTTCAACAGGAACGCCGGTATTAAAGATGGTTCAGTGTTCATCTACTATGAAGAGCATTGTGTGGATAGAACCACAGAAGAGTTTCAAGTATTCCAGGATGAGTGGGGCTGTCAGCAATATAACATTCGTAAATGGTTGGAGGCGATCAGAACGATAGGCGATGCAGTTGGGAGTGGCGTCCCTGTTCATTTTCCCAAAAGCTACGTTGATTTCTCTCTCTGGTACGCACGGGAATGGTTCAATCGCGGCTTTAGTATCTATTCTGATAATACGTTCCAGAGGAACTGCTACAACACGATCGCATCGGACGCCTATGTCCGCGAAGATGGACAGACCCAGCCGTCGTGCGGCATCTGGGAAATGCGCGAATATTACAAGCGCATGTGGAAGATGAAAAATCAGCTTCAACCTAATGTCAAAAATCGTCTTTTAAAAAGTTTCCATATCACCAATGGCCTTCTGGTTCCCGTCATTGCCTGGGGCGAAGTTGATCTCGATATCGAATGGGAATGGAATGCTGGAAGAGACCATTTTCCGGCCGACGTGATACTTACAGAGACCACGGGACGCCAGGCGGGGAATATAGGGGTCGTGCATTACGTGCTGATCGCGAAACGCGAGTGGGAAAAGGCTGTGGCCGAAAAAAAGACAGATCCCGAAAAATACAAGGCGCTTGCTCGCGCCGAATGGGGAATTCGTTTTGTGCATGATCTTGTGCGTGATCGCATGGCACCGGACAATATTGTTGTAAAGCAAATGAGCGAGGAAAAATTAGTCAGAGGGTTCGGTTATGGCGATCCCGGCTGTGAGGTGATCAATTACTGGTCCGCGGATGAAGTGACCGCCAGTCAGCCTGCGATCGGGTGCAGCAACCCCGAGGTGAAATGGATCGCGCTCTGGGACACCAAGAAGCAGGAACTTCTGGTAGTGCTGGTCAACTGGGGAAGGGAACCGCAGCAGGCGGCGCTCACGGTCAAGCCCCCCGGCAAAACCACGTTTGCCGCGTGGAAGGATGCCGAGAATGGGGGAGATGCTTTGCCAGGAGAACTCAATTTTAAACCGTTTGAAATGAAAATATTGAAAGGAGCGATAAATGGAAACTGAAACGAATGTGAAAAAAGTCAACAATGGCATCTTCATATGCGGAGGGTTTATTCATCGAGGATGGATGAGAGGCGTATTTGTGTTCTCTTTTATCATGCTGGCGTGCACAGTTCGCCTGCATGCCGATGATGCACTCGACAAATTAATGAAAGATAATTGCATCTTCAAGGTGAGTTTTGATAAAGGCGATATAAATGCAGATATCGCCCTCGGCAAGGAGGCAGGAACCGCGAAGGGCGACAATGCCCCGGTATTTCAGGATGGCATTCGCGGGAAAGCGCTGCTCATTAATAAAAAGAGCGCCACCGAGGTCAGTTATTCAAGTAGCAGTAACTTTATACTATCAAAGCCCGGTGCAATTTCATTCTGGGTACAGCCCGTGAAGTGGTTGCGAGGCGACGAACTTCCAGATCTGTTTGGTGGAAAACCGGGGGAGAAAACACAAATCGGGATGGGCTTTTTTCAGACATCAATGCCAAAAGCGTGTTTCGTCATTAAGCGGCAAACAACGTGGGATATAAATAGAGACAAAAGTGATCGCTTGCTTGTTTATTCCGCCGCTTTTAACGGGATTCGCGACATCCGGCTCTGGTATAAAAATATGATATGGGGCGAAGGCGAGTGGCATCACCTGACGCTTACTTGGAGCCGTCAGGATATTGTGCTTTACATAGATGGCAAGCGTGTGGGACATACGGCGATCGAAAAGCCGATGGAAATTACGCCTGATATGTTTACCCTGGGCAGTCAATATGGATGCTCCATACTGCTGGATGAATTTTGCATTTTCTCCAAGCAGCTATCGGATGAGGATGTAAAACTTGTATACGACAATAAGTAAGAAAAAGAGATAGGCGACAATGGGAAATGTGGAAAAAAGTCCGGAAGAAAAGAGCATGGAACTCTATCCCTCAAAGGACGGCATGCATCCGGCAACTATAATCTTTGCTCCGGAAGCTGAAGCCACATACGGCATACATGCCCGCCAATGGCAGGGAATCCCGGGAATAGAACGCGCCGCCAATGGTCGTCTTTGGGCGACCTGGTACTCGGGAATCGACGGTGAAGGTCCGGGAAATTATGTCGTTCTCGCGACGTGTCCGCCAGAGGGTGGAAACTGGTTCGAACCCGTGCTCGTCATCGACCCCGGCCGTGGTCGCCGCGCGTTTGATCCGTGTCTCTGGCATGACCCGCAAGGGCGGCTGTGCCTCTTCTGGGCGCAAAGCGGCGATGACACATACTATGATGGCCGGGCCGGGGTCTGGATGCTGCGCGCCGAGGCATGCACCAGCAACGGTGAAACCCCGCTGTGGACTGGGTTGACACGAATTTTCCATGGCGTTATGATGAACAAGCCAATGGTGCTGTCAACCGGCGAATGGCTCCTTCCTGTGGCAGTGTGGGATGGCGCCGGTGGACGCGCCAAGGATGATGTGAAGCACTATATCGGCAGCGGTGTTGTGGCCAGTACAGATGGTGGTGCGACATGGGAATGGCGCGGTGCGGCGAAAGACGTGCCATGCAAGAGTGCCGACGAACACATGTTAATTGAGCGACGCGATGGCAGTCTTTGGATGTTGATCCGCACCAATTACGGCATAGCGCAGTCTGAATCACGAGATGGTGGCCGTACATGGAGCCGC
>CAIJKT010000063.1 GCA_903821255.1 uncultured Lentisphaeria bacterium
GCACAAAATATCACCATAACTCCTGCGTCCCATACTTTTGGGGAAAAGGATGAGATTATCTATAAGCAGCCTTGCACTGTAAGAAAAATAGTCATTGGCCGTGACTGCTATCTGGGTATGCACGTTTGTGTCGTATGTTCGGCTGGCAGCATCGGCGATGGGTCTGTCATTGGCGCCGGATCGGTTGTAGTAAATGAAATCCCGCCATTCTCGGTAGCAGTCGGAGTTCCTGCGAAGGTAATTAAAAAACGCGGACAGTAAGGAATCTGCAGAGCAATAATGCGCCGGTTTTCTTCGTAAGTTTATTAGTCAAATTGCAACTTAAATAGTATTTAATAATTGTCGGGCCCGCAATGATAAGTTTGTTCAATGAAAATGAAATGGAAGAAATGGCTTCAAAAGTTAAAAAACTGTTGAAAGAGGTTGGCTATAAGATTGGCAGCGAAACGCTTTCAGCTATTTTGCAAAGCAATGGTATCAGACCATCTTCAGAAAAAGAGATGCTTTAAAAATCAGGAATCTTGTAACAATAATAAAGGAGTTTTAAAATGGTTAAAAGGGTTTTAGTTGGCGCAGTAATTTTTTTGATGGTATGCGTCTGCCGGGCAGAATCGGAGACCGCGGGGGCAGTAAATGAGAATGATCGCAAACAATGGGAACTGAAAAAGGTAAATGGAAAGGATTTCTGGAATGTAATGGAGACAGGTTACACTGTCCACGACGATCCGATTTATAAGAGCAGCGCCTTGCGGATCATGACTTCCTACATTCGCTACGACAAAGATTTCTCAATGACCGAACGCGCTGTGGCAAAGCAGGTGGAAACTCCCGCTCAGTTTCCTATCATGGCTTGGAGTCTCCGTTATGAAAACGATTTCGATTTTTGGAGAAGGATTGATGGCGAAACGGCGCCATCGCGGGAAGGCATGGAGCGGTTCCGCCAGTTCAGCGAGAAATATCGTGGCGCATGGCTGGGCTTCTGCCTGCCGGAATTCGAGATTGATCTGCGAAATGCGGCGAATCTGACTAAGGTGGGAAGGTTCGACTTCCAATCACCCGATTGCCATCCGCAATTTACATGGAAAAAGGATCCGGCCAAACGGAAATTTATTGAAAAACATATCCCCTCTTCTTTCGCATCCGGAAATGATGTCAGTCAGCTCATTCAAAACGAATTCAAATGGATGCAGAACCTTCTATACGGGAACGTATTCGTCATGACGCAAAGCCTGACGGACCATTTCTTCCTGGAAAACGGCGCAACCGCTGCCAGCATTGAATTAACCGGCGCGGGAATACGATCCCACCAGTTGCAGGCCATATTCGCAAGAGGAGCGGCGCGTCAATACAACAAGCCATGGGGAACATACATTGCGCTTTTCTGGGGAGGAACCAACCCGGAATGCCGGTTTGGTTTTGAAAAAAACGCGAAATCTCCAGACGGATACAGTCAAGGGTATTATTTCGGAGTGTCGCCATCCATGCACCGGCGTGATCTATATTTTTCTTATGTGGCCGGAGCCAATTTTGTGGATCATGAACAACAGAATTCCGCTTTTTGGGATCGGGAAGTCAATGGCGCCCGGAAACGCAGCATTCATGGCGAAATTCTGAATGAATGGTCAGTATTTGTCGACAGAAATCCTGATCGCGGTGTTCCATGCACACCTGTCGGGCTTTTGTTCGATTACAACCATGGACTCGCGGAACCGGACTACGGGAAAAAATGGTGGCGTTTCCCCTACAGCGACAGCGACTTCATGATGCACGGGATTCTTGATATGCTAATCCCATGGAAAAGCGGAGGAAATGACGGCGAGGAGAAGAATTTGGTCAGTACTCCGTTCGGCGATGTCTTTGACGCCCTCGTCGCCAATCCGCCCAGCGGCATTATTTCCAAAGATGTTTTGAATCATTACCGGGTCATCGTTCTCATGGGGGATGTCAAAATGACTGCCTCTCTGGCGGATGAACTTGTTGCGTACGTGCGTGACGGCGGCACGCTCCTGATTAATTCCTCGCAGCACATTGATCAATTTCCGAAAGAATTTTCAGGAAGCGCTTCCGCGGCGACAGTTTCAGCTAAGGATGCCGCTGGAAATCCGGTCGCGACGCAAACCCGGTTCGGCAAGGGAACAATCTATACAACGCTTCCTCCTTTTCTGATTGATAAAAACAAAAAAATTCTTCCATTTATGCCGGATTTGTTTAAACAGGTAATGAAAGATGTTTTGCCTTTCAATATTACTGGCAATATTCAATATATGGTAAACAGAGGAAGCAGGGGCTGGTGGATCACTTTGATTAATAATAAAGGGGTCAGCAAGCCGCCCAGGGAAAAGGAAAGAATTGATGAACGCAAGACAGCGCGTGTGAGTGTTGAATACAAAGGCGGCGATAATGATAAAATCAATGAATTGGTAACCTTGGAGCGTTTATCCGTGCGAAAGCTGGATGGTTCCACAGTGATAGATTTGTCCGTTCAGCCGGGCGACATCCGCATAATTGAGATTATAGAGCAATCGGAAGCAAAAAAAGCGGAGTCTGCGGTATTTACGGCAGAAAGTTTCGAGACTTACACGCCGGGCGCTAACGCAATGCGTGTTGATTCCGGCGATGCCGGACGCGGAAACGTAATCAAGGTGCCGATCACCTATTATGGCGCTTATGAGTACATCCGATCTGCGCCCGTTGCTTTGAATGCTAATAAATACGGCGGAATTTCACTCTGGGCGAAGGCTGATCAGCCACAATCCATTGAAGTTACTTTTGACCATCATATCGAGGGTTACATTGACTTTACAACAAGAATTGCATTGACTCCGGAATGGAAAAAATTCGACCTGCCGTTTAAGAGCTTCACACATGGCGGCGGCAATAACCCCAAACCATTCAGCGACGATATGCTAGCTTCCAGAGACTGGACTTTAACCCTTTGCGCCAACAAGAAAGACGCAACCTCCAGCGCCAATGTTTTATATTTCAGCGACATCACTCTGGAGAAGAAGAGACTTGGGGATCGACAGTAAAGGCGTATGGGGGGATCTATGCCGGATGCGGATTAGTCCGGCACAGATCAGCAGGCTGGATTGCAATAAGATTGAATCAAACCAATCGCCGATAAATGCCATGTTTACGAATGAAAACTTAAAAGAGGATATTTTTGAAAATATAAAAAGGATGGCCGTAATTTGATTAATATTGATTGATATAAGCATTTTATGAAATATTTAATCATTTATTTGCTTGACATTTGTCCGTAGATGCAGTATAATTAAGATTAGCAATAGGTTTCAACAACTAAAGTTTACTTGGCTGTGGATGAGCACTAGGAATGGCCGGATTTTGAGCATTTAAAATGGCCGGAAAACGGTCATTTAGTGCTGAGTGC
>CAIJKT010000064.1 GCA_903821255.1 uncultured Lentisphaeria bacterium
CGCTCGGGCTGATCGGTGGAATGGTCAGGAATCTGCTCTTGTCCGGGGGCTCGCGCTCGGGCTGAACGTTTATTCTGCTGTTCTCAATCATGGACACACCGGACATATCCGGGTTAGAGCTTTTCCAGGCATAACGCATCTCCATTTGAGCTATTTAAATATCCCGCGCTTTAACTTTATAAAACAAGATAAAATATAACCATAAATTCAATTATTTATGCTTAAAAAACATAAAACCAATCAAATAAAGTGGACAGACCAGAATGGAATGGCGTAACTGCCGGGACTGAGCCAACAATCCAGTCCATTCAAAGTTAACTTTTGTCGCCGCCGAATATTATCTCGCCAAAGGCTTCACGGTCCCCGAAACTAATTGTTTCAAGGTTTGGCGACCAGAGATGATACTCGATTTTTTTCGTTTCAGGCACATGGTGCTCTCTGCCAAAATTTCCATACCACAAAGTACCTGCTGACGGCTTGGATATTTTCAATGTGTCAAAAGGTATCCTGACAACTGATATCCATTTTTTATTCTGTTCATTCCCATTTCCCATTCCATGCCGGATCATCTTTGCCGTAACTCGGATCAAGCGGAGAACGCTTCATGCTGTTCAGCGCGTCATAACTGGAATTATCGGCGGGATTGAATATCAAATGATAAGAGATTTCTTTGCCCGCAAACGGATCGAGGAAAATTTCGATGCATTCCTGCAGCCAGCATGGGCCGTCGTATCCGGCAGGAACTATTTCCAGCTTCGAATCTGGAAGCGATGCATCAAAAGCAAGGTAGAGACTGTCATTGTCATAAAGAAGTTTCATCCGGGTTTTCTGTGCGGCACTTCCCATCTGCACTTCGCCGATGTTTTCAAACGGCACATTTTTCCACGCTCCGCTTTCGAGCCGGCCATCCATCGCAACAGCTTCTGAAGCCTTATAAACAGTAACTTGTTTTCTGAGAGTGCCGGGCAATATTCTGTTGTCCGTCAGCTGTTTTATATTCCAGGTCAGCGGAGAATTAATCGGAGCGATCAGACGGCCATTCGCCATAACCATGTCCTTAGGGGAATTTCCCAGAAATTTCACGTCCGGCCAGCCGTCGATTTTTTTCATTATTTGCCGCCGAAAGCCAGGAAGACGTAATCACCAGCTAATGAAAGTACCTCACTTGCTAAGCGAGTTTACCAATATCGTTTCGGGAATGCCGTTAATAATCGCCAGTTTTTTCAACTGTTCCGCAGGAATAGGCTGCATCTGATTATCCCAGGGCTCGATGATAGCCAGTTTCTTAGCTGTAAGCGCCCTGTATATGTCCGGCAAATCGCAATCGCGCAATATTCCTGGAACCATACAGGAAAGCGGCCATTTAACGACCTGTTCCCGTACCATCGAATCCCATGACAATGGGGCATTATAGAGAGTTATCCGGTCGATATCCTCCGACAATACCGCCGCCAATGCAGCTACTATCGCGCCCTGTCCCCTGCCAACCAGATGAATCTGTTTACCCCCCTGCTTCTTCAGCAGTTTTACCGTGGACAGCACATCCGTGACTTTGCCGCCAAGATAGGATTCATTAAGCAGAATTGCATTGGAGGCATAAAAATAATCCGCTCCGTACGGACGAAAGAAGTTTTGTTCTTTCTGGTCGCATCCCAACGGACGGCTCTCGCCAATTCCCCGCACATCCAAGCCATAAAGCGAGACTCCGGGCACTGCCAGGTTGGATTGCGCCAACTCCTGCTCCGTATCAAGATTGGGAATATACAAACAAACCTTGTCCGCCGCCGGAATCCTGAAGAACAAACTGCCGGTACGTGATTTCAAAATAGCGAGAATGCCGGGTTCAGTTTCCACCGCTATACGGTTGAATACCAACAGTGGCTCCCCGGCAATCACCGAACAGCGCAAGACACGGTATTCTGGCTCTTTTATGTCTTTTATGCCTAGATATTTACGCAGTATGGACGGCAGTTTTTCCGCCGTTATTGTTTTTCGTTGCTCCCCCAGCGTTGTCGCATTTTCCCTGATGCAGGAAAAGACGCCACGCTGATCCGGCATATAGTGAACCTGTCCTTTCGGCGTACAATTTGTCTTCGCAATATCCTGTATCTTGATATCAGGCGACTCCTTGGCATCCGACTGGATTTGGGCATATTTGTTGAAGAACGCGACGGCAGCTTCCCGATGATTCGATTTGTACCCATGATCACCTTCGCCAATATGCAGTTCAACCTTATCCCCGATGCCCAGTAATGTGTAAATCTTCCTGACATCATTAAACGCCTCGACAGCGCCGCGCGGATCGAAGAAATCATTATCCTGTGCCAGAATGATTACCGGGCGCGGCGCTCCGGCAATCAAAAAATCAGCAATGTCGCAACCGTTAGCCAGCAAACGCGGCGGCACCTGTTCCGCATCTGCCGGAATTTCGTTTTCCACATTATGCCGTAAAGTAGTAATAAAACAACTTGGGGCCGCCATGGTTGGCCGTTGATCTAACCCACAGATAAAGCTGGTCATCGTACCGCCGCCAGAGGTGCCGGTAACTCCAATCCTGGCAGAATCAACTTCCGGGCGGCTAAGCAGATAATCAAGGGCACGGATTCCATCCCACAGCCGCCAACTGCCGAAAAAATCCCCCGTCAGCAAAAGCTGTTTTCCCAGCATATTGTGTTCGATTACAGGTTGGCCGTCCACTTCTTTCGCATTTTTCACGTCAACAAACTGCCGCCGCTCGCCTTGCCCGATCGGGTCGATCATCAGCACCGCATAACCTTTCAACGCCAGATTCTGACTTACTGTCTGATAGGTTTCTCCTGCTTTGGCATTGCCGGAATGACCGCAGAGCGCCAAAACTCCCGGCAATTTGCCACTGCGGTAACTCTTCGGCAGATAGAATAATCCGGTCACCGGAATACCGGGACGGCTGAAGAATATCACTTTTTCAATCCGGAGTTTATCCGTTTCCAAAACACCGGTGATCTGCGGGTTAAGCGGAGTACGCTCCGGCATAATTCCGAACGAATCCGCCAGTTTTATGCGGACTCCTTCAATATAAGCTTCCGCCTCCGCCCGGGTCGTAATTCTCTCCAGGCGCTGTTTCCGGATTTCCGAAGCAGCACGGACTTTCTGCAAATAGTAATCCTGCACCATGCTGCCGTAAACCGGTGCCTTTGCCTCTGCCTTTGAAACATCTTTTACCTCTGCCGTCACCGCCCCGGCAGCCAGCAGGCAAAATAAACTCAGTTCTAATCTCATAACAATTCCTATCCTTATTCGAAAGTTTCATCTTTATTAGTATTCTTATATCATCAAGCAAATCCGGAGACGATTCATAATTCATTTTCCGCTCGTAATATTTGCTGCAGCAATCAGCCAAGCCAGGATCAAATCACCTTGATCTATTCAGTATATGGAATTAACTACTTTTTTCACCGGCAAATAATATATCGCCAAAGGCGTCACTGTCCCCGAAGTTGATGGTTTCGAGATTTGGTGACCAGAGATGATATTCGATTTTTTTCGTTCCAGGCACATGGTGCTCTCTGCCAAAATTTCCATACCACAAAGTACCTGCTGACGGCTTGGATATTTTCAATGTGTCAAA
>CAIJKT010000065.1 GCA_903821255.1 uncultured Lentisphaeria bacterium
AAGTTCATCGCTTTGGGTAAAGTCTTCTGATACGCGATACCTTCAGCAATATCGACCTCGGCGCCGGTAAGCCACGTCTGCAGCGCCTCCTGCCTCAATTTGTCAAAAATACTCTCACTCAGTTTGCCCTCATAAATCTCCATAATCAATTATCCTCCATAATGGATATTTCAGAAACTATCATTGCAGTCGCCTCTGCCGGATATTTAGTTGCGATATTGGCAAGCATTGGAAAAAGGTATTTACGGTCTGAATAGAACACCGGATTTTCCGGCAGCAGAAGCATTGCATCAGCTGCGCCGTCTTGCAGATTATCCAATGAGTTCCTGTAGAAACCGTTATCTATTCTGGACATATACCCTCCGGTACCCACTACGGCCTTTACGGATCTTAAATCTTTGCCGCTCTGTACTCCTACAGCGCCGATTGCTGTATACACTGTTTTGCGTTCTCCCGCATGTCTCTGTGCAGCAACTCTCAGGCATGCGGATGCCAATATCCGGTCAAATTCCAACTCTTCAACCGCAGCCGGCAAATAATCAGGCTGAACACCCAATTTAGTTATATATCTGCTCCAATCCGCCTCTGACAATCTGCCTGCTTTCAATTTCTCCGATATATAGCCTTTAGCTGTTTCGGCTGCCGAAGCGGCGCTTACACGCATTCCAATATCTCCCTCAACACTGCGTTTTATTTCAGGTTCAGGCAAGCCGCGGCGGACGATTTTCACACAGTCAGTTTTGTCTTTTGCGCAGGAATAAAAATCGGTTGTTGCGCCGCCCATATCGATAACACAAAAATCCCGCCATGACTGATTATATTCCGGGATGATTTTGATAAATTCCAGCATCGAATATGGCGTTGGTAAAGGTTCAGCGCCAGTAAGCCGGATAATCTCATCCAAGCCTTTCCCGAAAATTATATTCTTCAAAAATATATTCATTATTTTTGAACGCGCCGGTTCCGGGTTAGGAGTTTCCAGCGCAGGAAGCACATTTTCCACAGGATAAAATTCACGCCCTGCAAGAATTTTAGCAATGGAGCCACTGAGAAAATTGTTGCCGGCGTAGATTACAGGAACTGAAATTTTCAGTTTGGCAAGCATCGCGGCATTATGCAGATTTATGCTTTCATTGCCGCCGTCGGTGCCGCCGGTAAATAAAATTATATCCGGATTGTCATTCTCAATTTCTGACAAATTGCGGTCGCTTAATTTATACGAAAAGATTGAAGATATTTTAGCCCCGGCGGAACATCCGGTTTCTTTTGCCATTTTCATCGTCAGCTCCGGTACAATTCCCAATGCCGCAACTTTCAGTCCGCCTTTTGCGGATGATGAATAAAATATTTCAAGATTTTCAGACAGATCATTCCGGGTGAAATTGTGCTGCACATTCAGGAGTTTTGCCGCAACGTCGCGGAACCCTTCAGCTAGTTTCCATACCGTAGTGGGGAGTGAAGCTGCCGCTTGAACAGTCAAACGTTCTTCTTCCAGGCGGAACAATATCCCCTTGGTATAGGTGGAACCTATATCAATGCTTAGTAACAGCTTCATCTTGATGAATCATTTTTGAAATATCTTCCTGCAGCAGTCTTGCTTCTTCGTCCAGGCTGCTGTCCGAAAGGAAAACCCTGTCAAAGCCCATGTTCTGAAATTTGCTGATTACAGTATCACGATCATTCTTGCCGACGACAAGATTACCGCCTACATAAAGCACTATATTCTCGAGTCCGCGTTCTATGCAGCGCTCTCTGAAACCCTGACAATCAATTTCACCATGGCCATAAAGTGAAGATACCAGTATCGCCTTCGCCCCGGTTTCTATCGCCGCGTCGATGTACTCATCCTGACTGACCATCACGCCCAGATTAACAACATTGAATCCGGCATTCCTGAAAATCATTTGAAGTATCTTGTTTCCAACAGCATGGCAATCGGCACCGATTACACCTAAAACTATTGTGTATTGATTCATTCCGTTGCCTTATTCTCAGGATTATCTTTTTTATCCATAAGTTCTGAAATCTTTTCTTCTATCCGGATCAGGGTGCTTCTTTCCAGCTGATATTCAAAACGTATTATCCTGCCGCCTCTATCCAGGAAATTGCGAAACGCCTCTGTTGCATTTTTTTCATTTTCCAAGTTGCATTTAGGCGGTGTAATAAGGATATCCCTGTCCTTCATAAACTCGGCAGGATTATTTTTATCATCTTCAAAGATCCCGGATATTTCTTTAGGATTTATCTGGAAGTCTTTCAGCTTATTTTTGATGATTGCAAGGAAGTTCTGGCTCTTGATTATTATACCGATCTTGGCTGTTGGAGAAAGAGTTGCGAGATCAATAATCGTCTGTTGGCTTGGTGATACAACCGCCCTTATAATTTTATCCCTGCCATCAGGAATCACGCCCAGCAATTCATTATAGTGCGTTGCAGTAGTGATTATGATATCATACTGTGAAAGTTTGCGTCTTGCGGCATTATCAGAGAGGATATCATCAAG
>CAIJKT010000066.1 GCA_903821255.1 uncultured Lentisphaeria bacterium
ATATTCTTGGCAGTATTACAAGGTTTAATCCCGACCTGATGCCGGACAGGCAGTTATTTCTGCTGGGGGTGAAAGTCGCCGCCAGCAAAGACCTGACCAAGATCGCCGAACTGATTTCAACCCTCAAGGGTGTGCTTTCCGTATACATTACCACCGGCCGTTATGACCTGATTGTCGAAGTATGGCTTCCGGTCAAACACGGCCTGATCGATTTCATCAGCGGCCCCATGGCCGCAATTGACGGCGTCGTCGCCACCGAAAGTTTCCTAGCCATGAAATCCATTAAAAAATGGATCCCCGAAAGCGAATGAATCTCCAAGCTCCTGGAGCAAATAAACTATTTGTGTTATCGCTGCATCACAGATCCCTCATCCATCCTTCGATGGCATATAGCGGAATAGAATCAAAATTTGCATTTTGAGAAAAATCACCAGAGTATATTCTCAGACCTTTTTCAGCGCATTGCTTTTCATGCAGAAAGAGGTGCATGCTGTGCATTTTTCCCTCATTTCCGCTTTTAACTTCGACCGGAACGATGCTATTGTTCTTTGAAATCACATAGTCAATCTCTGCGCAACTTGCCTTGGCCTCCCTGTGCCAATAGTAAATTTCTGGTTTTGAATGGAAATCCAAATAAGATATTATTTCAAGTCCGACAAAAAGTTCTGCAAGAGCCCCTTTATTTACCAGCATTATATCAGGATTTAAAATAAAATCCCGGAGATTGAGTCCAAGTATCTTCAGCGAAAGTCCAGTATCAAAAAACAACACTTTGAATTTACGAGTGTCTTTTTCAGCGCCGAGAGGAATGCCGTTCGATGAGCTATGGTAAACTTTATACACCAGTCCCGCCATCTCAAGAATATCCAGCGCTTCGCCAATATCTCTTCCCCTTCCATGCTCCGAAATATTCTTGAAAACAATTTTTTTACCAGCTTCTCCGGGAACGGCATCAAAAACAGTTCGGATATATTTGATTTGCGACAGTTTTGCGTATTTCGCAAAATCAGCCCTGAATGTCTCAATCAATGATGAGTGGATTTTGGAACACTCAAGGAAATTTTTTGTTTCAATAAATGAACTGACAGCCTGCGGCATCCCGCCAACCAGAACATAGTTCCTTAAATGTTCAAGCAATATCTTATGCACAGGTGCGGGAATCGGCTTCAAGCCATTTACGAACAGCATTTCACGCAGATCCCGCCTGCCGGAGGCAACAAGAAATTCACCAAAGTTCATCGGGCAGACATATATGAATTCGATTCTTCCGACAGGCACGGATATTTCGCTGAGCGCAAATTCGATAAGAGAACCTGCCCCTGTCAGATGCAATTCCGGTATCTTCTCATAAAAATATCTGAGTGAATTTATCGCCCTTGGACATATCTGTATCTCATCGAAAAAAACAAGAGTTTTCCCCGGTATGATTCGAATTCCAAAGTAGTTTGAGAGATTGACAAGTATTTGATTAGGTTCAATGGAATTTTCAAAAAACACTTTTACTTCAGGATGTTCTTCAAAATTTATCTCGATAAAACTCTCAAATTCCTGTCCAAGCCGACGGATAAGCCAGGACTTGCCAACCTGACGTGCTCCTCGCAGAAGTAAAGGCTTACGGTTCTTCCCTTCCTTCCACTGTAGCAATTCCTTATAGATATCCCGATCCATGATATATCCCTCTTAAATATTCATAATGGCAGTTAATAAAGGTATATAATATATCTTTATGTCATTAATGCAAGGCTGTATGATGATATTCTTGGCAGTATTACAAGGTTTAATCCCGACCTGATGCCGGACAGGCAGTTATTTCTGCTGGGGGTGAAAGTCGCCGCCAGCAAAGACCTGACCAGGATCGCCGAACTGATTTCAACCCTCAAGGGTGTGCTTTCCGTATACATTACGACTGGCCGTTATGACCTGATTGTCGAAGTATGGCTTCCGGTCAAACACGGCCTGATCGATTTCATCAGCGGCCCCATGGCCGCAATCGACGGCGTCGTCGCCACCGAAAGTTTCCTCGCCATGAAATCCATTAAAAAATGGATTCCCGAAAGCGAATAGATTTCCAGAACTCCCCCTATTTTGTTCGAGACAGCAATAAACTAAAACTCATTGAGGAATTACGACTTGCGCTTATATTCTTGAATGTTTGCTAATAATTTTTATTGCCTTCTAGTTTTGATTTTTTTATTACTCTCTATATTTATTTGTACCTTGATTTTATTTAAAACTCCGACTATATTGATTTGTGAAAGCAAATTAGTCGGAGTTTTATATGTATATCAAAAGGACATTGGAAGCGGTTTTTCAGCATGAGAGCGGGATTTTTCCGGTTATGCTGGTTACGGGGCCGCGCCAGGTCGGGAAAACTACTTTTCTAAAGCATGTCTGCAAGGGAAGCCGCACTTATGTGTCGCTGGATGACCCGGCGGTTCTGCTGCTGGCTCAAACTGATCCCAAGGCTTTTCTTGACCGTTTTTCACCACCGGTGCTGATTGATGAAATTCAATATGCCCCCGGGCTTCTTCCTTTTATCAAGATGCTTGTTGACAAGGAACAGCAGGGGGGGATGTTCTGGCTGACCGGTTCGCAGCAGTTCCAGATGATGAAAGGCGTTACCGAGTCGCTGGCCGGCCGCGTGGGCATCGTGAATCTGCTCGGGTTCTCGAATTCAGAACTGAAAAAACACCAGTCTCAGCCTTTTCTGCCGACGCTTGAATTTTCCGGAAAGGAACTGAATGTCAACGTGGTTGATTTTTACCATGACATCTGGAAAGGATCTTTTCCGAAAATTGCTTTGATTGATGATTCGCACTGGGAAACCTATTATGCATCCTATATGCAGACCTATCTGGAAAGGGATGTCCGCGCGCTGGCGAATGTTGCCAATCTTCAGAGTTTCTATAAATTTTTGCGTGCGGCGGCGGCAAGAACAGGTCAGCTCCTGAATTACTCCGATCTTGCCCGTGATGCGGATATTTCCATCTGCGCCGCCAAAAACTATCTGAGCATTCTGGAGGCGTCAAGTCTGGTTTACCTGCTTGAACCTTACTCCAATAATCTGAATAAGCGCATCACCAAAACGGCCAAACTGTATTTCCTGGATACCGGGCTTGCGGCTTATCTTACCGGCTGGAGCACGCATCAGGTGCTGGAGTCGGGCGCAATGGCCGGAGCTTTCTTTGAAACATGGTGTCTGACCGAACTGCTCAAAAGTTACTGGCATCACGGAAAACGGGCGCCGTTTTTCTTTTATCGCGACAAGGATAAACGTGAAATTGATTTGATCATTGAAAAGGACGGCGTTCTCTATCCGGTCGAATTTAAAAAGTCATCCAATCCGGGACGGGACTCGGTCAAGCATTTCAACGTGCTGGAGCAGTTTAAAAAGCCTGTCGGCATGGGCGCGGTCATTTCCATGTCATCCTGGTATATGCCCGTTGCGGAGCAGGCGGTAATGATCCCGGCGGCAATGCTGTAATCCGGCCGCCCAATGGCTGTTAAATAAATCAGGGAGAATGGTTTATGACGAAATTCATCGAACTTTTTGATGCGGTTGACATTGTCAGCAATGCCACGCTGGGCGAGAACAGGGCAATTATCAACCGGGACCGGCAAAATTCTGTGCAGTATGGAGGCTGCCGGGATTGATGAAATCGGGGATGCTGACATTGACGGAGAACTCGAAAAGTGGGAGGAAATACCGCATAAAAAGTACCTCGGTCTGGGGAGGAATCTCGTTTTTGAATTTATCGAGGCAAGACTGCCGGCGAAATTCAACTATGTGGAAAAAATCTTTCACCGGAGCGGGGCATATTCGGCGTTCAAGGATCTGCTTGATTCCGCCGGGCTGCTGCAGGCCTGGTATGATTTCGAGGAGGCCAGAACTGAAGAAGCGCTGCGCATCTGGTGTCGTGACAATGGCGTAAAATTGGAAGATTAGGAGTGAGGAGTAATGTTAGACATCCCGCAGCCGTGCGAACAGTGGCTTTAGCCGCTGTTTGCGATTCCCCCTTAAAGTACCTCAAGCTTCCAGCTTGCGATTCTCTTGAGGGACTCTAAGCCTCTTATTTCTTTACAACTCCTTATTTCCACAGCCGCCATTTTTTTCTGATGACTTTTTCTTTGTAATAGTCAACCGGTTTAGCTTGGATGTTTTCCATTTTTTCATCATCCCCGAGCGCCAGCAGAATTTGTTTGTTCCCCAGCGCCGGCCCGTAATCAGGGTCGATTGC
>CAIJKT010000067.1 GCA_903821255.1 uncultured Lentisphaeria bacterium
ATAAAGTGCCTGAACAATCATAAGCAGATCGGACTTGGCCTGGCACTTTATGCCAACGATCATAAAGACTGGATTATAAAGGTTGCAGACGCGGGCGGAAACCTTTTTGGTTATTCCTGGAACAGAGTGCTCCAAACTCAGGGGTATGTGGGGAACAAATGTACTCCTGCTACCGTCAACACAACCAAAAACAATGTGTTCAATTGCCCGACGATTCCGAATCCGAAAGTACAGTCACTCTGGAGTGTTACTGACTATGTGGGTTACGGTCTCAACTGCACTACTTCGGGAACTCCCGGAAATTATAATGAAGACTGGATGACATTCAATAAACTCAGCAAGCAAATGAAAAAGCTCAGCGGTTCCGTTTTAATGGCTGATTGTGCCGAAGTTATGTTTTATCCGCATGCGTTCAAGAGCAATTATCCTTATGATTTGACTGCGCCGCAGTATAACATTTATGCGCTGCACAGCAAATATGGCAATTTCCTTTTTGGCGATCTTCATGCGAAAGCGCTCGCCGCACCGTTTGGCGTCAGTGGAGCCACCAGTAATTTCCTGATTCCAACCAATCTTATAGATTTTAGAAATTAAAACAGTAATTAATGAATAAAACGGAGAAAAAACAATGAAGAAATGGATTTGTACAGTTGTACTGTCGCTGACCGCATTTTCTACAGTGCTGGGTGTTGATTTTGAATACAGCCAATGGTGGGGCGGCGGCACTTCTGCCAAAGTCTCGGTTGCCGCAGAACCGAAAGCGATGGGTGACGAACAAGGATTTAAGTTTACGGCCGAACCCGCGCCTAAAAAAGAAACTTTTGCGTGCGTTTCCTATGCGTTCAATCCGGCGACGGACATGAACGACTTTAAAAGCATTGAGTTTTCGGTAAAATCCGATCATGCAATCAGCATCATGCTGTCTCTGGATTGCGAAGGCGGTACGCTGGTCGGAACATGGCTTCAGGAAACAGCAGGCAATGATTTCAGGAAATTCACTTTCGACCGCACTTCCATGAAAATCAACGGAAAACCGGACTTGAGCAAGGTGAAGGCGCTGGCTGTCGGTTTCGGCACCTGGGGATTCGACACCACCAGGGAAGGTTTTACCGCAATTGTTGCCGGAATCAGGATCATTAACTCACCGGCTGCCGTTCCCCGGAAGTAGCTCTTGACGATTTATTGGCGGGATGTTGAAAAACTCCGGTCATGCCTCCTGCATGACTGGTAATTCTATGATTATGATCAATCTTATAGATTTTAGAAGTCAGCACTATTTATTATGGAGAAAAATGATGACAAGATGGCTTTATGCAATTATACTGTCGATATCGGCAATTTCGACGGCATGGACGATGGATTTCGACTATGGCAGGTGGGTGAGCGGCGGCAGCTCCGCAAAACTTTCGATTGCGGCGGAGCCGAACGCTCTCGGCGAAGAAGCCGGATTTAAGTTCACGTCCGGGATCGCTCCGAAAAAGGAGAACTATGCCTGTGCCACCTATTATTACCGTCCGCCGGCGGATATGAAAGACTTTAAAAGTATTGAATTTTCGGTAAAATCCGATCATGCGATCAGTATCATGCTGGGGCTGGATTGCGAAGGCGGCACGATGACCGGGGCATGGTATAAGGATGTTGCGGGCAAAGACTTCAAGAAATTTATTTTCGACCGCGCCTCCATGAAAACCAAAGGCAATCCGGACTTGAGCAGGATCAAGACTATGAGTGTCGGTTTCGGTATCTGGGCGTTCGACACCACGAAGGAGGGTTTTACTGCCACGGTGGCCGGAATAAATGTGATTGATGCTCAGGAAATGTATATTGTTCCGCGTCCTACCGCAGGGGTGGCGATTGATGGCTTATACCGCAAGGACTGGGGATATGAAGACAATCTTTACAACTGGACCCCGCCTGATTTCATTAAGATGGACAATGCTAAATTTGTGATTCCCGGCAGCGGCAAGTGGAAAGGCCCGGAACAGCTCTCCGGACAGTTTGCCCTGATGAAAGATGACACCAGCATTTATTTTCTGGCGATAGTCGCGGACGAAACTCCTGCGGGCGGATCAAGCATTGACGCCTGGAGCAATGACTCGATAGAACTGTTTCTGGTGCCAGGAGTGAAGAAAAAAGAACTGGCGGAAAATAGTGATTTTGGCGGCAGGGGCATACAAATTATCTTTGACTGCGGAGCTAAAAATCAACCACCGCTGGTAGTGATGAAAGGCGCTAAATCCAACATAACAATAGAATCTAAACTGGTCAGGAACAGTCTGCTGGTTAACGGAAAGCAGACCAGCGGTTATGTGCTGGAGGCGGCGATTCCAGTCAGGGCGTTTCCCGGCTGGAATCCGGAAAAAGGCCAGATGCTGGCCTATGATATCAAGCTGAACGACAGTACCGGATTGGGGCTGATTGCCACACCGGACAATCTGAAACCTCATGCCAATTTCAAGAACTTCAAGAAGGCCTATCTGGAGTTTGTCGCCGATGAGAAAACACGCGATCTGACTTTTGGCACTCCGGCGGCGGATGTCTTCTGGCCTGCAAAATATACCGGCGGCAAAAAAATAAAAATATGGGATGACAGTCAGGCCTGTTCCATGGATGTCAGCTCCACTACCAAACGGATTTATCTGAATTCGTTATGGGCTGTACAGGGCGCGGATAACGAGAACATGTCGCCGGTACCGGATAAATGGGTTTATACGCCGTTGCCGATGGGAATCGGCTGGTACTGTCCGGTGTTCAGGCCGGACGCTAAAAACCCCGGTCAGTTAGCCAATGCCGAAGGCAGTTGGGAAGATTTCGGAGGCTCGAAACGGTCATTCTTCTGGTATGAACGCATGTTTGTGCCGGATGCTTCATTGCAGGGACAAGCGGTCAGGTTGAACTTTGAATATGTTTACAAGGAAGCTGCGGTATATCTGAACGGTAAATTTATCGGTACGGTTACAACTTCGAATCCTTCGCTGGATGTGACTTCGAAACTGGAGTACGGCAAACCCAATCGTCTTGACTTGTTGCTGTTCACTGCGGTTTATCCCGGCATTACCATCGGCAATGGCACCGGGATTAACGGCGATATCTATCTGGAGGCGTTTAAGCAGCGTCCGGTAATCAAGGACATCTGGGTTAAAAAAGCCGACGGGGTTGACGGAAAGTTTGATGTAATGGTGGAGTCCACGCTTTCCGGAAAAGGCACGGTATCATGTGCCGTTATGGACAAAGATGGCCGGACTGTCGCGACTGCGGAAAAGGCTGTCAGCGATAACGGCGTTACCGAAGTTTCCGGGGTGTGCAAGGATTTCCGTCCATGGTCGCCGGAAAAACCTGAAATGTATAAGCTGAATGTTAAAATCACGGCAGAGGCCGGAACTGTTCAGGAAAAAGGCGTTGACTTCGGATTCCGGCGGTTCGAAATCAAAGACGGCCATTTTCTGGTCAATAATAAAATTATGCGGATGCGTGCCGCATATGCCACCAATCCATCTGGAGTATACGATCCGGAACGGCTGCAATATTTGAAGAAATTCGGATTCAATTTCATCTATCTGCATTCGATGAGTGATGGCTATAATAATGCGCTGTATGAGTTGCTGGACCGTTACGGCTTTATGGTTATGGCGCCGATCAATCATGCGTTCTCCGACCCGGAAACAGTTGCGGAAGTCCGGCGTTTCAGGAATCATCCTTCGGTGATTGCTTATATCAGTGATCCTTACGGTCAGCTTGACGTTAACGGTTTTGCCCATAATCCGTTTGCCATGGATGATAATTTTATGCCGGACAGCCAGGAAGCGCTGAATCTCTATGCATTTCTCAAAAGACGGTTCAATTTATTCCAGACGATAGATCCGACCCGTCCATATATTTCACAGGGGACCGGCAATCTGCCGGGTTCGATGAAAAACTCCCATCAGTATCCCTGCAACGAGTTGAACCTGCTTGACCGCGTCATGTACTACGGACCATGGTCGGAGCGGGAGGAGAAGAAGCTGCCGCACTTTATTTATGAAGCTGGCACCACCAATCTGATTACGATGGATGCCGCCCATCCGCACGATAAGTTTCCAATAGAAAACGGGCGTATGGTGAATCGTCTGCTGGTGCATGAAGTCGGCGCCCGTTATCTTGGCAACAAGGTATTTGACAACTGGCAGTATTGGGGCGCCATGTTCCACCAGGGATCGCTGCGCGGGTTCAGGACGGCCGGGATTGATGGTTTCACCGCATGGGTGGATGATGATATATTCCTGGCCCCTGCAAATACTGTGAAGGCGTTGGATATTAAGGATAACCGGCAGCTTTCCTATAAATATTTCATGCTGCCTTATGATCAGGTGGTCGAAGACAACTGGATGCGCATGAACAGCTGGTATTACCGGCTCCGCGCTATTGCCCGCTGGCAATGGCCGGAACAATACGGACAGGGGAAAATCAAGCCAGTCGCCTCTGAATATACCGCTATCTACGAAAATGAAATGCAACCGTTTTTTGCCTATATCGGCGGTGAAAAAGGACATGTCTATGCGCTGGATCACAACTATTACGGCGGCGATGCCGTCAGCAAGCAAATTGTGGCAATCAATGATACGGAGAATGCCGTTGCGCAGAGTTTCGAAGTGGCTCTGGATGTAAATGGACGCAATGTCAAAAAGGAGACATTAACAATAGATGCTCCGCAGGGCGGGATTATACAGCGTCCGCTCGAATTCACCCTGCCGGAAGTTACGGTTAAAACGCCTGCCGTGATCCGGTTGTCATACATTGACAAAGATGGTAAAGCGCGCGGCGATGCTTTTAAAATCACTATTTTCCCGCGCCGGAATGTCGCCGGAGCAGATTATGCCGTGATGGATTTGGCAAAATGGCAGTCCGGGCATCCTGGTGTGAAAATCGGCGTGGTTGCGGACGGCCGGCCGCTTGCGGCCAAAACCGGATTGCAGCTCATTCCAGTCGATCTCCGCCAGTCAATTCCGGAGGATATTAAACTGTTGATTGTTGAGCGTGGCGCGTTGAGCAGGCAGACTGACGGCGATGTCATGAAGAATTTTATTGACCGCGGCGGCAGAGCGCTGATTTTCGAGCAGACAGATGCCGGACTGTTAGACTGGAGACTGCGTGAACGCCGTATTGAACATCTGTTTATCGCGGATAAAGCGCATCCCGCGGTTGCGGGACTGGATGATGCGGATCTGGCATATTTGCGCGGCAGGGCGGGTACAGTGCCATCGGAAAAAAGACCGTCGAAGTACTACCGTAATAACCACGGGCCCGGACTGGAGACCCCGCATTTGACCAATGAGGGTATTGCTGCCGCGTATGTGATGGACAAGCCATGCTATGGCAACTTTACTCCGATTCTCAACTGCGGTTATGACCTTGAAGAAACCGCGCTGCTGGAATTGCGTTCCGGCAGGGGCAGGGCGGTTCTCTGTCAGGTGGACGTTACCGACCGTTACGGATTGGATCCCGCTGCAACAAGACTGGTCAACAATCTGTTGCTCTACATACTCAACGATAAACCTGAGGCAATGCTTCCGGCAGTCAAATACTTCGGCGGCGAGAAAGGCTTGAAGTTTCTGGACAGACTGGGCATTGATGCAAAAGGCAATGCCGCTGCCGGGGTTGCAGTGGTCGGTGACAATGTTACTTTGGCCGAGTCGGAACTGGCGGCGTTTAAATCTGTAGTAGTTCTGCCGTTTTCCAATTTCCTGCCGTCCGGCGTTGCGGTTAAAAAGAACCGTATCCAGATACTTACCTATCCGCATTACTGGAATAATACATTCTATCAACTTTTCCTGCAGAAAAGTTTGCTGCCCGGAGCAGACCGGCTGGGCGAGGCGGTTTCTCCGCTATTTGCCGGACTTACTGATACAGACTTCTATTTCTTTGAAAACCCGGAGTTCCGGTCATTCAGTCTTAATAACTCCGTATCTGGAATAAGCAGGGAATGGACTTCCGCACAAGGCGTTGCTGCCGTATTCAAAAATGGTCGCGGCAATTTGATTCTGTGCGGTGTTGATCCGTATGCTATTACCAGTGATGAATCCCGCCGTAAAGCCTGGCGTATCTGGTCGATGGTTTTTTCCAATCTCAATTTGCAGAATCGCTTTACTGCAAGCTGGAAAATACCTCCGCTGGATATTTCCGAAGGCGACTGGACGTTCCTGACCGATCCTGACGGCAGCGGGGAGAAAACCGGTTTCCAGAAAGGCCAGTTCGGCGAACGTCAGCCGCGCGGCATTCTTACCGGGCAAGTGTGGGAGGAACAGGGCGTGAATGAGAAAAATCCGCATATGAATGCGGCGCCGGAATCAGCTTATGACGGCTTCGGCTGGTATTTCCGCCGGGTTGCGCTGCCGGAATCGGTGAAGGGCGTAAAATTATATTTTGAAATCGACGGCGTCAGAGATATAGCAACCTATAAGGCATCCGACAATCAGACCACGCTTTGGCTGAACGGCAGCAGGATGCCGCCGCCGGTAGAAGTTCAAAATGCCCACATGGGCGGTCGCGGCGCCAGAATGTGGGAACTGCCTGCCGGGGCATTCAAGCCGGGAGCTGACAATTTTATTGCCATCCAGATATTCAACGGCAGCGGAGTCGGCGGTATTCACCGCAAGCCGGTGCGTTTTGAAATCGAGGGCCAGAATCAGGACATGCTCTTCCCTTATGAGTTTGTCCATTCGAAGTACACCAACTACTTTTTCTGGTGCTGGTAAGTTTTACTTTACATTTAGCCGTATAAGTTAAGGATTATGACATGAAAAAATATGTTCATCCGCGATATACGTACGACCACTTGCAGGTCATACAACTGAAACGTTCGGACGAACTGCTGGTTAATCCGGGGATGGGGTTTGAAACCTACGAGCGGTTTAACGGCGACATTACCGAAACAAAAAATTACTGGAATGATGACGGCCCCACTGAATATGGCGAATTTACCGGGAACATCAATAACGAAGGTCATCCCGATACTTCGATTGCGTATTTCCGCTGGTACTGGGCGCGCTTGGAACCGGAAGAAGGAAAGATAGACTGGGACATCATTGACCGGGCGATTGAGCAGGCGCAAAAACGAGGTCAGCAGCTTCATCTGCGCTTGATGCCTCATGACCAGTTCGGCCTTCTGCCTGCATGGTATATAAAAAAAGGCAGGCTGATATGGTATAAAGTTGAAGGGAAGGACTGTTGCATTCCTGATTACAATGATCCGCTGTTCCATAATTCGATGGAAAAACTGGTGTCGCTAACAGGGCAACGCTACGACGGACATCCGTTGTTGTATGCAATGGATATCGGCACACTCGGATTCTGGGGAGAGTGGCATAATTACCAAGTTCCGGGGATGCCCATGGGAAACGAATGCCTGAGACGATGGGCGGTTGACATCTATCTAAAAGCGTTCAAAAAGACTCCGCTCATCATGCTTGTCGGTTGTACGGATGCTCTCCAGTATGCTGTGGCGAACGGCGCCGGGTGGCGAGCTGACAGCTGGGGCGACATCAGCGATGGCAAATGGAGCCATATGCGGAGCAGGTATCCGATGGGTCTGGGCATGGCCCGCGCACAGGAAGCCTGGAAACGCGGACCTGTATGCCTTGAACCTGGCGACACTCTGATCGCGTGGCATATTCAGGAGAGAAAGAAATACTTTGAATTTACCCTGGACGAGGCGCTGCGCTGGCATGCTTCGCTGATCATGATTAAGAGCACCGTGGTTCCGGAAGAATGGCGGCCGGCGATTGATGAATTCCAGAAAAAGATCGGATACCGGTTTGCAGCCGGAGATATACGGCTGCCGGCAGACGCTAATGCCGGAAGACCATTTTTACTGGAGCAAAACTGGGCGAATCTCGGCGTTGCGCCGTGTTATAATGATTTTAAGATTCTCGTGCGGCTGGTTCCGGCAGACGGCAGCGGTACGGCGCTTGATGTCGAACTGGTTCATAATTTTAAAGAATGGATGCCTGGCGATGATCAATTCCTGGATGATTCCATTTTTCTGCCGGATGGCATGAGCAAAGGCCGGTATGAACTGCGCCTGGCAATCGTGCGCCCCGGACAGAGCAAGCCGGCTGTAAAAATGGCGAATGAAGGAAGAGATGATGACGGCTGGATGCGGGTTGGCGAAGTCAATATTGACTGATCGAAAGCTGGTAAAAAGCTTTGCGCAGGCTATATTCAGAAGTGGTAAGGTCTCCACGAATAATAAGTGCAAGTCAATAAGTTTTGCGCATTGCATCGCGCGGAGTGCTGTTAATGAATGATTTATACCGTTTTCAGATGCCTCTTCCGTTATGTGGGTTTCCGGCCGAGAGTAATCATCCGTCATTTCGCCGTATCTGGAAGCCACAGCCCCAAATGAAATTCGATCCTGCATTGCCTCCGGATGAATATGCCTGTTTTAACCGGGGAATCCCCGATACCATTCTGCCATATTCATCGCAGGATGGCTACACCCGGGATCGCCGGACCGGTGAACTGGCGACGCTGGTGCTTGAAAATAATCGCCTGCGTGCGACTTTTGTCCCTTCACTGGGCGGCCGTCTCTGGTCGCTGCTGGACAAGCGGGACGGACGCGAATTGCTCTATTCGAATAAAGTTCTGCAATTTGGCAGACTGGCGCTCCGTAACGCATGGTTTTCCGGAGGGATTGAGTGGAATGTCGGTTTCAGGGGACACTCCCCATTCACGGCCTCCGACCTTTTTGCCGCCAGGTTGACCAGCGGAGGCCGCCCCGTTTTGCGTTTTTACGAATGGGAGCGGGTGACCGGGACTCCATTTCAAATGGATTGCTTTTTTACCGATGATGATTCTGATTTTCTCTTCACTGCGGTGAAGATCGTCAATCCGGATGCTGCCGCAACTTCGACCTACTGGTGGAGCAACACTGCTTTCCCGGAGACTCCGGATACCCGCGTCATAGTTCCGTCAGAGCGCGCGATAATCCACCAAAACGGAATTCATCTTGTCCATCCTTCCGACCATGAAGGGGTGGATGCAACCTATCCGAGACGGGTGAGCGCTGCTATTGACTACTTTTATTATATGCCTGCCGGTACCCGTCCGTGGGAAGCCGCAGTGCAAAAAGACGGACGCGGATTGCTTTGTACTTCAACGAAAGTGATGCGCGGCCGCAAGTTGTTTCTGTGGGGAAGCAGTCAGGGCGGGCGGCACTGGCCGGATTTTCTATCCGAACCAGGAACACCGTATATTGAAATTCAGAGCGGACTGGCGAAAACTCAGTTGGAATCGGTGCCGATGCCGCCTGAAAGCGAATTTTTCTGGGTTGAGAGCTTTGGACCGGTCGCCGGCGATCCCGCATCTTTGCACGATCAGGATTATCGCATTGCAATGAACGCAGTTGCCGCTGAAGTGGAACGCCGCCTGCCTGAATCGAAAATAGAGGAGATCGCGGCACAGGCCCGTCTGGTCTCAAACCGGACCCCGGAGGCAATTTTACACCATGGCTCCGGCTGGGGCGCACTTGAATTACGCCGCCGCATCGCAGATGATGTCGCGCCGTTTGAATTTGCCCCGAATATCTATCCAGAAAGCGGTCTTGGCCCATTACAGGAACCGTGGCTGGAATTGCTGGCGGGGCGTTTACCGGATTCAGTGGCGATTAAGCTGCCGGGCTGGCAGACCTCGGAAGCGTGGTATATGCGTCTGCAGACTGCTGAAACTGACTTGCCCGGAGCAGCGTCCCACCCCTGGTTGCAGTATCA
This sequence comes from uncultured Lentisphaeria bacterium, assembly GCA_903821255.1. The sequence goes on from CAIJKT010000067.1 coordinate 9,744, forward strand.
ACTGGCAGTCAATGAGTGTAAACGTGGAAAAAATATCACTGCTCTTGCCCGTCTCGAACGCTTGAATGTTCCATCGTTCGCGATCAGTATTATTGAACGGGTCAAAGCCCTTTTATATACAATGCAAAAACAACCGGAACAGGCATTGTCGGCATGGATGCGCGTGCTGAATGCAGAACCCGGTAATGACATGCTGCTGAGCGAAGCCATGGACAGCTTCATGGATGCCGGTCGCACCGCTGAATTTCTACAGCATTTATCATCAGGCACCGAAGCCGGAGGACGCATGAAATATCTGCGCGCAAAAACGCTGCTGGCATTGGGGCGGATTGATGAAGCCGCCGCAATTCTGGACAAACCGTTTGAGGTAGCAGATATGGCCGAAGGTGAGATATGCCTTAGTGAACTCTGGCTGGAATTACAGACCAGGCTTAAGGCGCGTGATGCAGGATGCAGATGGGATGCTGTCTATCATGCGGCGCACCGGGCGGATTATGAAAATGATATCCCGTGGATATTCGATTTCCGCATGACCGCAGCGACTGTAGCGGAGAAGCAAAAGCAGTATCCTGTATAATACCTGTAAAAATATGCAACGGAGGCGCAGTAGTTTACAAGTATGCCCCGAATCCTCCTGCTGCATCCTGGATTGTTGTACTGTTCATGCCGGCGGACAGACTGTTCGCATGGGCGGAAAACAGAGGTCAACCCTGAAAACATTGGCGGATTACTCTGACTAAATACCAATCCGGATTTGATAATCCGTAAATTAAATGTATTTTCAGTCTCGGTTTAGTGTATCGGATTTGTGCGGAATGATAACCGGGAAATTACTGGGCAAGATGAAAACCTTAAATTTATATGTATTAAAAAACTTTCTTATAACCTTCGGGATGGCGATCGGCGTTCTGACCTTCGTGATGATGGGCGCGCGGCTGGTGAAGATATTCGAGTATATCTCGCAGGGGATTCCGGTGATTAACTTTCTGCTGTTTATGGTATATATCATGCCGATTGTGCTGACCTTCACGGTTCCCTGGGCGGTGCTGGTGGCGGTGATGCTGGTTTTCGGGCGGCTTTCCGCCGATACGGAAATTACCGCGATGCGAGCTTGCGGGGTTTCCATCCTGCAAGTCGTCTCGCCGATCCTGATCGTCACTTTTCTCATGACTCTGCTCTGCCTTTATCTGCAGGTTGAGGTCGGACCTCCGCTGCTGGGAAAATCCCGCAGTCTGATACTGGCTACCGGGGTTGACCAGCCGCTGGCGCTTTTCGAACCCGGCAAGCCGGTTGATTTTGAGAATAATATCATTTACATTGACGATAAGATCAGCGCGGATGAAGTAAAGGATATTCAGATTTTCACGATGGATGAATCTAAAAACAACGTTGAGCAGGACATTACCGCTGCCAGAGGCAAATTTATAGTTGATAAAAGCAAGCAGTTGATGACGGTAGTGCTGACTGACTGCATTGTTATCGACAAGAAATCAAAGCCGGAGACCAGGGTTTTCAACAAGACCGTTGAATTCACGCTCAACTACGGCAAGGAAATGAATAAAATCCGCATCGGCAAAAAGGCCAAATATATGACGCTGCAGGAACTGCTGGGCAGAATCCGCATTGACAAGCGCCTGAACCGGAACACCTGCGAGCTGGAGGTCGAATTGAATCAGCGTATCGCGTTTGCCCTGTCGCCGATTGCCTTCCTGCTGCTGGGATTGCCGCTGGCGATAAGAACTTCCAGACGCGAAACTTCGGTCAATCTTTTCCTGAGCGTAATTCTGGCAGGCGGATTCTTTATGACAATCATTCTCTGTGACTCGCTGACTAATTTCCCGCAAATCTATCCGCAGTATCTGCTGTGGCTGCCCAATCTGGCGTTTCAGATTATCGGAGCGGTGATGATATACAGGATCGCCAACCATTAGCATCAATATCAGCAGGGAGGACTTGTGCACTTACAGACTCATTTTCTTTCCGGATGGTGTATCGGCAATATCTTCCGGTTAAACGGGCGCGA
>CAIJKT010000068.1 GCA_903821255.1 uncultured Lentisphaeria bacterium
CTATATAAAAATGTAAATATCGAATGTATTTCTTATGAATTGCCGCCGGAAGCAGTAACTTCTGAAGAAATTGAACAGCAACTGGCCTCCGTATATGCCCGGCTGAAATTGCCGCCCGGCCGTCTGGAACTGATGACCGGCATCCGTGAGCGCCGCCTATGGGCGCCGGGAACGATGCCAAGTGATGCCGCCGCGATGGCCGGTGCCAATGCTCTGGCCCGTTCGAAAATAGCAAAAAAAGATATCGGCTGCCTGATCAACTGCTCCGTCTGCCGCGATTTTCTCGAACCGGCGACCGCCACTGTGGTTCATCACAAACTGGGATTCCCGGAAACCGCCATTGCATTTGATATTTCCAACGCCTGCCTGGGAATACTGACCGGAATGACTCTCGTCGCCGGAATGATCGAGGCCGGACACATCAGGGCTGGAATGCTCGTCGCCGGCGAAAACAGCCGGCCGCTGCTGGAAACGACGATCCGGACAATTCTCGGGGACAACACCATCACCCGGCAATCCATTAAACCGTTTTTTGCATCGCTGACAATCGGCTCGGGAGCCGTCGCTGTAATTTTGTGCCGCAAAGATCTAAGTTCTCATGATCACCGGCTGCTTGGAGCAACCTCGCTTTCCGTTACCGAATATAATGATCTCTGCCGTGGAAACGCCGACAAGGGCATGGGCGATAATCATGATACACTGATGAATACTGATTCTGAAAAATTGATGCACTGCGGCGTTGCCGCCGCCGCGGAAACCTGGAATCTGTTCCTTGAAGAAACAGGGTTAAAAAGAAATGATTTCGCATGTTTCTGTACACATCAGGTGGGTTCGGCGCATCGGAAGTTGCTGTATGAAAAATTACAGATTGATATCGGCCGTGATTATCCCACGCTGGACCGGTTCGGCAATACAGGATCGGTGTCCTGTCCGCTGACCGCCGCACTGGCAATAGACAACGGTGTCGTGGCCAACGGTTCGACTATGGCGCTGATGGGTATCGGCAGCGGGATCAACTGCGCCATGCTGGGCATCAAATGGTGAATAAGTTCAGATACAATAATCCATGAAGGGTTAATGGTTTGTTGAGTAAAAAAGGAATTTTGCAGTGATAAATATTTCAGAAATAAAAGACCTGTACCCTTTTGCATCGCACTTCTTCAAGATAAAAAATTATAATTATCACTATGTTGATGAAGGAAAAGGCGACCAGCCGATAGTCATGGTTCACGGCAATCCGACCTGGTCTTTCTATTACAGGAATCTGATCAAAGAATTCAGCAAGACCCATCGCGTAATTGCGCCAGACCATCTCGGCTGCGGACTTTCAGACAAACCGCAGGACTTCCAGTATCGCCTGGAAACGCATATTGATAATTTGGAAAGTCTTCTGCTGTCACTCAATCTGGAGAATATTACGCTGGTGGTCCATGACTGGGGCGGCGCTATCGGCATGGGCTTTGCCGTACGTCATCCGCAAAAAATATCCAGGCTGATAATCTTGAATTCCGGAGCTTTTTCCATGGACTGGATTCCGTTCCGCATTGCCCTCTGCCGTCTGCCGTGGCTGGATGACAAACTGGTTCGCAGCGCCAATCTTTTCGTAAGGGCGGCGATGCACATGACCACTGTAAAGGCATTGCCTCCAAAGGTAAAGAAGGGGTATATGCTGCCTTTCCAGAATTATAATGACCGGATTGCAGTGCTGAGATTTGTACAGGATATCCCTTTGGCGCCTGAGCATATTTCCTATGAAGTCTTGCTGGAAATAGAACATGGCCTCTGGATGTTCCGGGAAATCCCTGTCGGAATTGTCTGGGGTATGCAGGACTGGTGTTTCTCTTCGCGTTTTCTGGACCGCTGGAAATTATATTATCCTCAGGCACAGACCCTGGAGCTGGCGGATGCCGCGCATCTGGTGCTGGAAGATGCACCCGAAGAAGCGGCCAATTTCATTCA
>CAIJKT010000069.1 GCA_903821255.1 uncultured Lentisphaeria bacterium
AAAACTGAAAAAAACGGAAGAAACACCAACAAAAAGCAATTTCGACTCCGGCAAAATTAAATGCTCAAAATCCGGCCAATATTAATGCGCGTTGACATATATTTCAGTTTGTTGTTTTGAGTCTGGAATTAAAAGGGCAAAAAGAGGCGTAAAATCAATGAATTATTGCACGAAAACACAAAAGCCAAAGACCCCGATTTTCCTCAGAGGTTCGTAGATGATCGAGGCTCAACGTTTCCAAAATCGTTATCATTGTTAAATTGTATCGGAGATGGGGTCTATCCAGCTTTTTTCAGATAGAGCCGACACAGCAAGCCGAATCTGACGTGGCGAAAATTGTTTCTTTCGCTCATTCCAGGCATAGGTTTGCCGGATGATTTCGTCCATGCTTTTCGCACCGTTTTTTTTAACCACCCAATGAATGGTTGCCAGAAGTTCCAGTCCAAACGGAGATTCGAAGCCATTTACCAGAGTCTCGACCTTCTGAATCCGAGTCTTTGTTTCGTCCTTGTTCTCCAGGAACGCCTCGGCGTCGTTTACCGTCTGTGGAACCAAATTTAACTGCTTCTCAGGATTATCTCCTCCATCGGCATATCCGGTCAGAAAATGACCCTCCACCGCGTTTAGAACATGGCGCAAATTTTCGGCGTAAGGCCCATAAATTGCGGCATTGTAGTGCAAACGCAGATTTTCTCCAGATTCCTGGAGAAAATACATCAACTTATGAACTTCGAGCAGCGTGATGAAGGGGGAGAGCAGTCCTTTCAGATAATGATTGACCAGTTCGACCAGCGCGGCTCGCCCAGGGGTCATGGCGGGGATGGCGCGATTCCGTACCATTTTATCCGCATTGGGTGCGTCTCCAGGTTCGTACACGATGATTTTTACATGGACAAGCCTGTTGAGCACCTCCTCAATTTTTGCCCGAACCTTGTTCCAATCCAAGCCGCCAAGACCACAGCCAACCGGAGGGAGTGCGATAGAGGTTATGTGCTTCTCCCTGATGACTTTTCCCAAATCCGTAAGTCCAGCTTCAATGTCCTCCATGCGGCTGGCTCCGCGCCAATGCCGCTTCGAGGGAAAGTTGATGATATATTTCGGATTTGTCAGCGATTCGGTTTCATAGATGAACATTCTTCCCGGAAGCACCTCCTCGCGTTTGCATGCCTGTTCATATGCGCGGAAGTTTTTCGGAAAACGATTCTTGAATTGAAGCGCGAGACCACGCCCCATCACGCCAACGCAGTTGACCGTGTTAACGATGGCTTCCACATCTTCTTCGAAAATGTCACCCTGTTTGTACTCTATCATGGCGAGTCTCCTCAATAATACCAGTTTCGTTCAACAGCGATGCGCGGACGATGTTGCGCTGTCGCCAATATGGAACTGACCTGTTGGTATTGTACGTCGGAATAAACTCCGATTGCGTCCACCAGTTCCCATGGGAATTCTTGCTCGACAAGAAATTCTGCTTGTTTTTTGTCTTGCTGTCCGCCCCAGGAAATTGATCGAACCGCATTCCAGTCGATTTTGTCGAGATCGGACAAGTCGTTATAATCATCAAAACAGTACGATCCAGCGTTGGAATCAGTGAACGCCCAGCGCAGATCGTTCTGTTCCACCCATTCAATCGTTTTATGCATATCCGCCACCAAGTGAATAATCGGCTTCTGTCCGCCATGGTAGTCAATCTCCATGTGATTGTCCTTATGAAACATATACAGCATTACCGAACGCGGACAAAAGTAAAATGGCACACAGTCTCCAACATGCAAGTCAGGATAGGAAGATAATATAAGCTCTTCCAAGCGGCGTTTCTTGATCTTTCCCATGCCGATGGTCGTTCCGGCGGAATTTCGTCTTTGTACTTCCGCATCGCAAAGTAATCCGTCTTCAGAAAGAATAGCCGGGAGCTTGTCAAGATGAATGATGTGATATATTTGAATCGGATTCAAAATGTTATTACTCATCGATTTTCTCCTCAACATTTGATTCTTTCATCGGGATATTCATGTACTGACTCGCTTTCTTCCTCTAGTTGTTTTCACATCGACAGCGATCAGTTTTGTCGTCTGCAACCATCTCCATGATGTCGCCAATGTCGCATTGCAGAGTGGAGCATATCTTTTTGAGTATTTCCATGGAAACATTCTCCCCTTTGCCCAACTTCGCCAAGGCCATAGTGCTGATGCCAGAACGCAAACGCAACTCGGTCTTGGTCATATCCCGGTCAATAAGTTGTTTCCAAAGTTTTTTATAACTTGTTTCCATTACCGAAACCTTTTTGTGCCGATACATTAGCCGGAGCTTTGCCCAATACCCAGATATGACATAACAAATCATGATATTATGAAAAATCAAATAGTATATCAGTAAAATCAAATTTTTTATTTTGACCATAGCGGGTATGGGTAAACTAGCGGTGCCTATGGGGGCTGCGTGTCGTCTTGTGGCTCAAGCAGGCGTGTGAGTGAGTTCGAACTGACAGCCAGCGTTATAGGCAAGTCGTCACACGCTGTGTGCCGAATCCGCGCCGACATTAGCCTTATTTAAAAATCCTGCGACTGGAAATATTAAAATAAGATATGTAAATAAACGCTAAATCAATTAACTTATGCATGAAAAATAAAAATAAAGTGGACAGACCCCGAGTAGACTGGAAATATTAAAATAAGATATGTAAATCAACGCTAAATCAATGAATATATGTAGGAAAAACGAAAATAAAGTGGACAGACCCCGAAGAGAACGGCAAAACCCAAGCGGCTACCGGCCAAGCCGGTTAAATCTTAAAAATAGCCTTTAAAAATAGCTTTAAGAAGCATTTTATGCGTTAATTTTATATAATTTATACTTAAA
>CAIJKT010000070.1 GCA_903821255.1 uncultured Lentisphaeria bacterium
GGATGGCAGTGCGAACCGCATTCATATGACCAGTTCTCCCACATCGTAGTCGCGCCTGACGCAATCATGAAACCAAATCCCGGGAATGTCGTTTTGCAGAGTATTTCATACGCCACATCAAAACGGTTCTCCCGCGCCAGCGCCTCAAGCAGTACTGGCGTACCCATTATTCCAGTGTCCAGGTGGCCGGAGCAGGTGACAAGCACATGTTCAATCAGCCTGGCGACCACTCTGTCTTTCTCTTCAACCGGGACTGCACCGAGGATGAGCGCGAACGCGCTTGCGCCGTGCAATCCGCGCGCATAGACTACGCGATCTTTATCAAAGAACTTTTTGTGGAAATTTACTGCAATCCGGTCAGCTTGTTTATGCAGTCGTACAGCATCGGATTTACGTCCGATAACCTGCGCCATATTCCCCAGCTGCCGCGCACACATGCCGTAGAAGAAAGTGTTCACAAGCGGCGGCGGCAATGGCTGATCCTCCATATGAACATCCACATTGACCGGCAGCGACCAGTCGCCGAGGCACCAGCTGCCCGGTTCCTCGCTGATTATAATATCGGCCCCGTCCGTTCTGCCATCCAGATATTTAAGCCATTTCTCCATATGTCCATACATCTGTTCGACAATTCTAACGTCAGCATACATGTTCTGCATGACCGATGGAAGTATCACGCATGCGGATCCCCAGCCCGGACCGCCGCCACCCCCGTAGAAAGGAACTGTATGCGGAACAAACCCCGTTTCTCTGTTTTGTGAATCGGCAATGTCATTTATCCACTTGGTATAAAATTGCGGCATCCAGAGATTCCAGATTGAGGAAGCGGCTGTAAGTTGTCCATCGCCGGTGTAGCCAAGCCGTTCGCGGTGCGGACAGTCACTCGGCATACCGCCGTGCATGTTCATCAACTGCGTATTGACGAATAATTCATTTATCTCTTCAAGGAGTGGATTGGAGCAGGAAAAGTGCCCGGTTCTGGCAATATCGCTATGCACCACGCGGCCTTCGACCGCATTCGGACCGGGGGTGCCGGGCCAGCCATTTATTTCAACATATCTGAACGCATGCCAGACAAACCGCGGTTCGTAAACCTCCACACCTTTGCCGGAAAGCACATAGACATCGCGCTGTATCTGTTCATCTCCTCCTGTGCTATTGAAATCAAGCGAGTCATCCTTTGCAAGTTCCTCGGAAAAGCGCAACTCTATTTCATGTCCCGCGGCGCCGCGCACACGAATGCGCACCCATCCGCTGAACACGCGCCCGAAATCGAAAATCGTTTTGTTTTCACCGGATATCCACATGCGGTCCGGCGAAAGAGTTTCGATAACGCGGTCCGGGGGGCATGTCTGAGCGGTCAGTTTTCCGGACGGACGTGAAGCGGATTCAACCCTGTGCCATGATGACTGATCATATTGTGGAAACGCCCAGCCATCCTTCTCGTAACGCGCGTCATAAATCTCTCCGGCAAAAACGTTGTTGAAACGGATCGGGCCTTCGCAGTAGCTCCATTCAGGATCGCTTGTCACTATCCCGCTGGAACCGTCCGTGTAATCCACCCGGAGTTCCAGAAGCAGCCGTGGACGTCCATACCACATTCTGCCTTCAATTATGCGTTCCCGCTGATTATACATGCCATTACCGAGAATTACTCCAATAGCATTGCGTCCCGGAACGAGCATGGAAGTCACATCGTGTGTAACATAGCAGACCCGTTTTTCTCCACGGTCAGCATAGGGATAGCAAAGATCGCGCATTTCCCGGTGATCATAGTCTGTCCACGCGGGATCAAGCACCCTGTCGCCGGAACGCGTGCCGTTGATATACAGTTCTGAATACCCCAGTCCTGAAACATATATTCTTGCGCGCTCGATCAGTTTATCAGAGAGAGTAAATTCTCTTCTCAGCATGGGGGATGAAATATTTTCCGGGGCGGCTATCCATTCTCCATGCCATTCTTTGTCATCCAGCAGTCCTGTTTCAAAACATGCAGGCTGACTCCATCCCGTGGCAGTTCCTTCATCATCCCAGGCCATCACGCGCCACCATACAGTCTGTCCGCCGGCAAGAGGCCTGCCGCCATATTCTATATGGATGCTTTGTGCCGACTCCTTCCGTCCGCTATCCCATAAATCATTTAAACCGGACAAAACCGCCTCTTTTTCGGATGCGGCCGCTATCCTCCATGCGGTCTGGCCTGCGCCGCGCCTAAGCGGTTTAAATTCCCATGAAAGGCGGGGGAGGGGAGTGCCGATACCACGCGGCTTTTTCAGATATTCGCAAAGCAGGTGCTCTGGAGAAGTGAGGGTTGGACTTATATCTCCTGTTCGCATTATCTTCCTGTCTTCCTTCATATTTTGAGGATGTCCGGTTTGCAACTGTCATGGGCTGTTATGGTAGTCATTGAATTAAATTTGTCCTGATAATGTCAATGATCAGTCTGGCCGGACATGGACTGTCTGAATATTACGCCGTCAATCCATACTTCTTTAGCTTTTGACTGAGGCATGGCAAAGGACAACCGCATCATCCGGGAATTCAGATCCGGATATTCGGAAAGACTGGCCGGAATATCCACTGTTATGGAATACTGCCGCCATTCCGGAGACAACTTCACTTTTTCGCTCTTATAGAAGTGTTTGCCGGTATGTTTGACCGGCGACCATCCGTCCACGCTTGCCGCCAGCGACATATCTGCATCAGCTTTCGCCCAGAACGTCAGCTCGAATCTTTTCCCCGGGATGACCGGAAGATATATTGAGTTCATTCCGGCGGTGCCCTTGTTCTGGTCGCAAGCGCTCAAGACCATGCTTCTGGTTCCGGCCAGAAAATTCTGACTTTCAATAATCGCAGCCGGATTTACAGATGTTCCATAGGCTTTTGTCCAGTTGGCCGGAAAACCGCTGCCGCTTTCAAAATCACCGTCCGGCAGCAGGTTGCCGGTGAGCATTTCCGCGGTTACCGGAATGAGCTGCAAATCCCTGACCTGGATTTCTTTGGCTTCACCAGGGTTGATATACAGACGCAGTCTGGCGGCAGCTGCTGTGCCGCTGTAAAAATAAGCGGCATATTGAGACCAGCCCGGAGTAAGGAGATAGCTGAAATTATAAGTGACTCCGGCGTCAATAACTGCGATGAACGGCGCTGAAACGTCTGCAATTGAGCTTTTCATCTGCCATTTCAACATATAGTGGCAATCCGGTTTGATCGGTGTCGCTGAGGAGAGCGACGGCCAGCCGGTGCCGGGATACTTCAGTACATATTCTGCCGCCCCGCCGCCACTACCCTTCAGCATCTGCCATGGCGGCTGAAGCGTAATTTTCAATTCATCCGCCAGGCTGCTGCCGGAAAACGTGAATATCATGATTGCAGCAAGATAAAATGTTTTGTAAAGCATGTTGAATATTCCTTGCGTTATTTAGGAGTCGTTCAAAAA
>CAIJKT010000071.1 GCA_903821255.1 uncultured Lentisphaeria bacterium
AAAAAGGCAATATTGAAATCAGTAACGGTAAACAAAAGGAAGAAAAATAATGGCTAAAATGTCAAAATACATACTGGTGATGATTTGCGGCATATCAACTTTACTGACATACGGCGCAGATGCCGCATTGCCGTCTTATATCAGAATTCCCCTGATGACAAAACCGCCGCTGATAGACGGAAAAATCCAGGAAGGCGAATGGCGCGATGCGTCCGAAAGTTTCGGTGTGCTTCAGTTGGGAACAAATTCTCTGGCAGGGCGCGATGCGGTTTTTTTTATCGGCTACGATGCGAAAAATCTCTATTTTGCCTGTAAAAGCGAACTGCCGCCGGCCGGCATGAATTTGCTGTCTCGCGTGAGGGAGCGGAATGGAAAAGTTTATGCCGATGATGCGGTGGAGCTGATTATTATGCCCCCGCACAAAGAATATGTCTATCAGTTTATCTCAAACGCGCCCGGAACGTTTTTTGCGAAAAAATATTCTGTCAGCAGAGGCAGTGTCTGCACAGCGGAGCCCAGGGAATGGGAGCCGAAAGCAGTGACGGCAAGTTCGCTCAAGGACGGGAACTGGGAAATTGAGGCGGTGATTCCCCTGGAAGATCTTGGCACAAAAGGACTTCCCTGCGACCAGGAATGGCATCTGCAAATGACGCGGGACTGGCGGCAGCCGGCGGAACAAACCCCGTGGAACAAGAGCGGAAATTTTTGTAATCCCGACAGCATGGGTATCATGGTCATGGACAAAGATGCCCCGGCGGCGCATTTTAAAGGATTGGGCAAAGATTACAGGAAAGGTCTTTTTGACATAGGTTTTTCCGCTTTTAATTCCACCGGTGCCGCCTGCGATGTCGAATGCGACGTCAGCATTGTTTCCGACGGTCCGCCGCGTGGACTGAACGCAAAGGAGCGGATTGCGTCGGGGCAAAGCAAAGACTTTGATTTGAAATATTCTGAAAAAGCTGTTATTACCAGTGATCTTTCCGCAACCATAAAGGAATCAAAGTCCGGAAAACTGTTGATGCGCAGAAACTTCAAATTTGGCAGCAGCAAAGAAACAAGATGGGAAAATCCGGCTGCAAAAGAAAACGCGGACATGGATTTTGCTTATTATCCATACTATAAACTTATAAAGTGCCGGGTTGACATCTCGCTTGCAGGAGGCGAAATAGCTCAGGTTTCATTTCATGTAAAAGATCAGAACGGCAAGATTATTGGCGAAACGATTGCCGGGCAGAAAATTAAAAATTATTATCGGGCGGAATGGGAACTTCCTGAACTTGCGGAAAACACTTATAAAGCGGTTTGTGAAATTGCGTTCAAAAATGGTGAAAAGAAAATACTGGGAAAGGAGTTTCTGGTAAAACACTTTCCATGGGAGCATAACCAGATCGGCCTGGAGAAGGTTATAGTTCCTCCGTTCAAGCCGCTGAAAACAGATAAAGCTAAAAGAGAAGTGAGCGCACTGATGACCGGTTACGGGATAAAAGGGCTTTTCTGGGACCGTATCTATTCACAGGGGGAAAATATTCTGGACTCGCCCGTAAAATTAGTCATTAACGGCAAAGACACCTTGGAGGAAAAATCCTTTGAATTTATCAGCGTTGAAGACCATGCCGTAAATGCCCGGGCGATTGTCAGCGGCAACGGCCTTGAAATAAAAAGTAAACATGAGTATGACTACGACGGAATGTGCAAGGTAACGCTCGACATTATTCCGGATGGTAAAATCGAAATAGAAAACGCATGGATAGATATCCCGTTGAAAAAATCAACGGCACGGCTTATGCACACCATGCACAATACGATGAAAAACCATCCGGCAGATTTTATCCCGGAGGGAAACGGCGTTGTATGGGATAGTCGGATGGGGTATAAAAGCGATGAGATCAGAGGCAATTTCTGGCCGTACTTCTGGCTGGGAGACATCTATAAAGGTTTCTGCTGGTTTACCGCCAGCGACAAGGACTGGAGTCTTAATTATGAAAAGGCGGCGATACAAATCATTAGAAAAGACGACAGCGTCATATTGAGAATAAATATTGTAAACAAGCCGTGTGTGTGGGATAAACCTTTCCAGTATGTAATGGGCTTCCAGCCGACGCCGGTCAAGCCCAGAATGACCGGTTGGCGCCGCGTCTCCGAGCGGGTAAAATTTAAGACAGAGGGCAGTATTGCAATGGCGCTTCTGGCAGGGACATGCGTATGGGGTGCCGACGGAGCATACGATCCATGGCCTGCCGGAAAAGATTATTCGATGACAAGAAAACTTGCCCGGCCGGCAAGAAAGCAATCCGCCAAAAACACATCTGACGTGGAGCCGTTCATAGAGAAACACTTCCCGAATGTTTCAAAGGAGCGCTATGATTTCGTTAAAAGGCACCTGATGCGCGGAAGAGACTGGGGCGCATTCTGCGACTTTTTTGTTCCGTATCTCAATCCGACAGCCTCCGAGATGTACTGGGATGAATATAAGGTTTACATGGACGAATGGTGGTATGGCAATTACCGGGAAAATGTCTCGGATGACTACAATACCGAGCCGTGCAGAAGTTACCAGGATATGCTTTTATACTATACCCGTGAACTCGTGCGCAACGGGATGGACGGGCTGTATTATGATAATATCCGGGACAGGACCAGCTACGATACCACAACCGGCCCGGCATACGAATTGCCGGATGGGAAAATCCAGCCTTATTTCACCATATTCTCCGTCCGCGAACTTCTAAAGCGAACATATACCATGCTTTATCTTGAAAACAAAACTTTACTGGACAGCAGGCCGCTGCTGATGACTCACATGACCAATACCAATATTGTGCCATGCATGAGTTTTTCGACAATTTCACTGGATTTGGAAGCGAAATTCGGCCCCGCTGATTTTCAGGACAGATTCTCCGAGGGCTGGCTGCTCAGCACGACAATTGGCACCCAGACCGGTTGCGCTCCCGAAGTGCTGGTGCAAGTCACCGGCAATGAAAAGGATTTCGTGACAAGAACATTTCTTGCCGTAACCCTTGCATATGATTTACCGATAGTCCTGGATTGCGGAGGATTAACCGCGACATTCAGGAAAACATGGGAGTTAATCAGGAATTTCGGTTACGGTTCAGAAGAAGTTACCGTATATCCGTGCTGGGACAGGAATAATCCGTTGCAAGTCATAACCCCAAATACCAGATGCACGTTGTATTTGAATTCGAAAAAACATGAAGCCGTTATTGTGGTTGCTGATTTCGGGAATGGCGGGAAATCGATTGTTGACATTTCTAACATCGGGTTCAAACCTGCGACAGTCAGTGATCTTGAAATTAAAAAATCGTTAGAGATGACTGGAAACAGGATTGAGATAGAACTCAAAAAGCATGATTTTAAGATTTTAATTCTAAAAGAAAGAGAATGAAACATGAAAAAGCTGATTACTTGTATCTGTTTTCTGACAGCAGTCATAGTTGCGGGAGGCATGGACACGTCTTACCCGGATTCAGTCGAAGTGAGTTGCGGAAAACTTGAGGTCAGGCTTGGCGCTGCCACATTCTGGAACATGAACCGGGTTATATACGACAAACTTCCTGTAAGCGCAGATTTGAGCGGCGCTTACTGGGGAACTGTTTTTGAGTTCCCGGAAATCGGATTTATCGGGTCCGGACACAAGGAAAAAAATCTATCGGAAACCGTGCTCAGGATAAAAATGTACGCCGAGGATAAATATCTTTTCCCCGAAGACGCCGCAAAGTCAGGAAAAATAAAATGCGCTGAATTTAAAATGGAGAAGCAGGCGCAGGTTCAGGATATTGTTTTCAACTACAGCCTGGTCATAAAAAATGACCAGTTAATCGAAAGTTGCACGATGAAAGCCTCAAAAGACGTTCCGCTGAAGCTCATGTATAATTTCATGCATCCGTGGTCTGAAAAAATGACGGATTATTATATTCAGGTTAATGATAACGAAGTTAAGCAGGGAGAATTTAAGACCAATGAGAAATTCCCACATCAAGGTAAATTTAAGTGGGTGTCTGTTTATGATAAAAATATCCAGACAGGCATAGTCTCAAAAGCGACCGGAGATGATATCAGTTGTTTTCTGTGGGATAGAAAATACTATAAAAAAGTTTATCTTTGTTCTTTTTTTAGGAAAACAATGAATGCCGGACAAGAAGTAACTTACCAGATGACCACCGATTTCTTTAAATCTGTTCCAGCAGATTGGCTAAAAACAGCAAAAGAAACAGCCAATAAACTTTAATCACACTAACCTGAATTATTCCTAAACAGGTTTTCCGGCTGCTTTGACCACCAAATAATTGCCGGTGCCATTCCGGTAGCCGCATTGTTTAAAAAATCAGAGTCATGGAGGCCGTAAATCCGGAATCCGGGCAATGTCCGGAAAGTCTGATCCCGAAATACTTGACCGCCTTATTTTTTATACGGTGAATAACTGATTTAAGCTTAAATCATTGAAATGATTTTGGGGAAACTGATTGATTCCGTCAACGGCGAATCATGATTGCCGCCGGGAATCTCGAAATACGAAAAGTTTTTTTGTCCCGCCAGATTATCAGCCAGTGCGCGGGCTTGCTCCACGGGGATCAGTTGATCCGCGCCGCCATGTGAAAAGAATACCGGCATCTTCAGCCGGGCGGCATTGTCCAGTGCGGAATGCCGCCGGTAAAGCTCCGGCTGCTGCTCAGGCGTTCCGCCGTAGGCAATCCGGATCGCCTCACCGATTTCCTGAATTACCGGCATCTGCTGTCGCACGCACCAGTTATAATATGAAGCCAGATCGGTTGCGGCACCGCGGGCAACCACGCCGCTGACATCTTCCGGATGCAAAACGGCATAAATCAGGTTGCTGGTTCCACCCATCGAGCCGGAGGCGAAAATGATCTTTTTCATGCCATATTCGCGGCGCAGCCACTCAACGAGGTCGTGCATATCCGCAACCGCCGCCGGTCCCATCCAGGCATTATCCCGGAGATTAACCGTTAAAATACCCGCGCCGGTTTGACGGAACACCGGAAGCCAAAGCTCCCGGATATCCTGTCGGGCGTATAACTGGTCGCCATGCGAACCATGTCCGTGAATAACGACTATCCACAGTTCCCGATTTTCTCCGGGCAATGCCAATGCCCAGTCCGCATGTTCATCGGCATCGCTGATATAATTCAGACGTCCGGTTCCTTCCGGCAGATATTCTCCGGCAGCCTTCTGATAATCAATGATTTTCATATTTTTGAACGCCCGGCAAGTTTTTCGAAGGTTAATCCAAGTCCGGGAATAAGCTGTTTGTCCGGGACCGGCATGGACAGATAACGCCCCAGCTCCCAGGCTTGATCGTGCGCCCCGGTATCCGAACCGAACACAACGCGGCCATTGCCGACGATCTTCATGGATTGCTCAAACGGGCGAGGTGTGCAGAAACTGCCGCAGAACTCCAGAAAGACGTTGGGATTCTCCAGCGCCAGCGTTTCGGCTTCGAGCCGTCCGCGGGTGCCGCCGCCGGAATGTCCGAGCAGAAAATTTGCGCCGGGATACTTTTTGACGATATCCTTGAGCATGACCGGGGAATTATATGAATCGTCCCAGGTGTGCAGCAGGATTGGCAGGCGATGTTTGTCGGCATATTTCCAGACGGCTTCATATCTGCCGTCCGTGACCGGTATCCGCCAGTAGCCGGCCAGAATTTTAAAGCCAATGAAGAAGCCGCGTTTAAAAAAGCCGTCCAGTTCCGCCGTCAGTTCTTTTTCATACATCGGATTGAACGACAGATAACCGAGGATGCGCTTTGAATATTTCATCAATTGCTTTTCGGCAAAATGATTGCCTTCGACGGCATCGCCGAAAAGCGCGGTTTCGGCGGAAATAACGGTCTTTTCAATCCCCAGACGGTCCATCTGGTCAACCATGATTTCAGCATATTCCGGAAATTCGATATCGCGGATATACCAGCCGCGATGCGTCGGCCCGGTGTGTCCGTGCGCGTCGATGACTTTTACGCCTTGCAGCGGCAAGCCGTTCCGGCAGGTCTGCCACAGCGTTTTTTGCTTTACAAGTTCCGGTTCCGCCGCCAGTTTCTGTTTGAGCGGTTTAAGTTTGAGCAGGCGTTCGATATTGCCGTGAGCGATCAGCCTGCGCTGTTTATCCGGTATCTGGTAATGCGCCAGCGCCGCGACCGCCGCGCCGTAATGCGACTTATAGCCGATGCCGAACAGGAGCCGTTCAGCGCCGAATTCATCAATTATCAGATTGGCGGTATCGCGCATGTGAAGCCAGGAGATGTCGACATGAATATTTTTCTGCCGCCACATGGCATCGATCAGACTACCGAATCCAGGCCACATTTTCTGGGCAAAGACAAAAGACATTTTCGGGAATTTTCCCGCCAGGGCGGTGAAATCGCGGATATCGTTATCCGACCCCGATCTGCAATCCCACACCACCACCGGCTCATATTTCGCCAGTTCGGCAAAAATCCGCGCCAACTGGAGTACCGGGAATCTGGACACCTCCGGAAAAATACGAATGGCCCGGACTCTGCCGGAACTGAAATTCTCTTTCAAGAAGTCCAGTACGCCTTTCTCGTAATAACAGGAAGGCGAAACGGCAAAGGCGGGAATCAGCCGTTCGGCACAGCCGGATTCGGCAATTTCCCTGAGCAGACGGCGATTGCCCCATGTCGGATTCAAGTCCCTGGCTTCCACATGGGTCACCAGAGACCGGTCAATCCCCAGATAATCCAAATGCTTGACAAAAGAAACGGCGGCCGGGAACTCCGCTTCTTCATAAGCGCCGCGCCCGATCAAACCGTTAACGTTAAACAGCGGAATGGCATCCATAGTTTTTCCTCACATTAGTGCCGCAAATAAACTTATCCCGGCAAATTATTTTTTGCAATTCCCGGACAGATATTCCAGAGTTTTTACCAGCGTTTCCGGACACGGCAGCAGCGGCATGTATTCCAGGCCGAAACAGCCCTGATATCCCGCCTTGTCGATTTTCTCCAGCAGGAACGGATAATTAGTTTCGCCGTTGAACAGTTCATGCCGTCCGGGAATCCCGGCGGAATGAAAGTGGCCGATCCATTCAATATTCTGCTCAATGAATACCGCCAGATTGCCGGTCATAATGCCCATGTGATAGATGTCATAGAGCACTTTGACATTATTCAGTCCAACCTCCTTAACGATTGCAACTCCGTCCTGAGGGCTGTCAAGAAAATAGCCGGGATGGTCAACCTCGGTATTCAACATTTCCAGGTTAAGCCGGAATCCTTTCTTTGCCGTCAGTGCGCCAGCTTCGCGCAGCGCAAGAATCAGAGCGGCGCGCTGCTCCTGGTAATTTCTGCCGCCAACCGACTGTCCGGCGGTGACAATGCCCTGTCTGCATCCGGCGGCAAGAGCGTTATCGGAATAACGGTCCATCTGTTCGATAAAGCGCTGTAGGTTTTCCCTGCGGATCGGAGCCACGTCATCTTTGGTCGCGAAGTTCATTACAACACTGACCAGTTCCACGCCGCAATTTTTTCCTGAATTTGCCAGCGACTGAAGCTGCG
>CAIJKT010000072.1 GCA_903821255.1 uncultured Lentisphaeria bacterium
ACAGCTCCAGAACCTTAATGTTTACAGGACATTTGTCCAGGAAAAAACAAATGGATTTGTTTTTCCAGCGTTGTTTGAAAATTGGATTTTGAATTATGCCGATGCCAGTTGGAGTATCTTTTCCCATTGTTTTGGGTATGATTGAATCAAAGTGGGGTTAATTCCCCGTCGCTTGCGGCGAATCCGCTCAAAACCATTTTTGCGGCCGCCGCAGGCGTGGAAGTTCGCCCGTAATACCTCGTATGCTTGCATCGAGGATAGGGTGAACGAAAGCAAAAATTTTATTTAATAAAGACTGAGGATTCTGGTTTCCGGTGCTTTCATTTCCAATTTGAATACTTTCCGGCCGGAAGAAACCGTCTCTCCTGATACTGCATCTGTAACGGTACATTTTTCCGGGAGATAAATTGTCAGAGTTTTCGGTTCTTCATATCCATTATTGAACATCAGGAAACGATTGTCCGCCGCCATCACCACATTTTCATGGCAGTACAGATGAACTCCGGCAAAACTTGCAATATTTCTGAGAGCCATGGCATCGAGAAACGGAACTGCGCAATATATCGAATTCCAGTCTTTGAATTTGCGGACGGCGAATGCCGTTTTGCCGTCAGAATAACTGCCGAGCCCTGTTACCTGCGGATCATCAACATAGAATATCGGACTGTATGTCGCCGGATGCAACTGGCCCCATACCCCGTCGCCGTAGCCTTCGAAAATATATTCCTTCCCGGTAATTTGCCGGGTTACCGGATGAGTTATTGAGGATATTTTAAACTGAGGTTTTTCTTTATCCGGTTTTGCGCTTATTTTCATTCCGGTGACCTCTTGTATGCCTTCGGTGATCAATCCGCGTGTTTTGTCTACATAGCCGGGGGCGTAGAACCACAACAATGTTTTTCTGTCTTTCTTCAGTTTCTCAACTTCAGTTCGTTCTTCCGCACTCATGAAAAACGGATTAAGAAAAACATAAAGCTTGTAATCTTTCTTTATTTTGGGATTGGATAAATCATTCATCATATATATGTCATAGGGAGTGCCAAGCATATTTATCTCTTTGAAAAGCATCCTTTCGATCAAGTTGAGATATACCGGCGAGGCCAGATAGATATCCTCATAACGCGGCGTGGACACGCTGATAAAAACTGCAATTTCCGCAACCGAAGTATGCTCTTTTTTGAGACCATTTGTAAAAACATCCATAGTCTGGCGCATCGCCATGGTCGTTTCCGGCTGCGCAAACCATGGATATTGTTCGGCGCTCCACCTAAACGGGGCATCGTGACTCATGTCCGAGAACCAGGCCCCGGTATTTTTCAACAAATGCCAAGCCATATCGCGCATTATGCATGCCTGGGTTTCTTTTGCCCCGCGATGCCGTCCGTGCTCCAGAGTGCCGGAGGAGAACGTTCTGCTGTCATTATCAGCAAGAAACATTCTGTTATGCAGAGTCAATGAATCCACCGGCGGCCAGACAACATAAGGCTGACCGCTGTGACGCAAATGGTAATTCGGAGCGTAAACATACATATCAATATTCGGGTCTTTCAGCATTTCCGGCAGATCAAAATTGTTGACATGCGCACGGGTTCCGCTAGGCTGAGAACTGCACATATTGGTGGTAACCGCGCCGTAATGAAACATTACCAGCGCCTTGTTATTGGTTTTCTCTTTGATGAATCCGGCAATCCGGCGGTCAAACGACCCCAGCAATGACGGGAAGAATTCCAGATAGTCATAGGCTGCCGGACAAACCAGCGGATCCCGGAATACCCCGCCATTAGCGCCTTCCTTAACTAACTCGCTTATCACCGGCCGGGCGGTTGCAAAAGTGGCCTGATCATTTTTCCACGCCTTGCGCAATTCATCAACCGAACCGTGATACTTATTGCGCAACCAGTCCTGATACATTGCGATGGCACCGGGATGAAAGTCCCCGATGCTGATCTGAGAACGCGGCTTGCCGAAGTTCTGTTGAACTCCACCGATGAAACTGTCCAATTGACTGCCAATCCATGGATGCCAGCCCACAATGCGTCCAGCGTAAGGCTTGACCGCCAGAAAAGCCATCAGGTCGCTGAGGAATTCTTTACAATCTTTCTCGTATTTTTGTGAACCGAAACTTTCCATCCCCGGTTCGCCTTTTATGTCACACGGACGACTGCCGAAAGCATCAAGCATTAATTCATTCGGATTGGCTTTCAGCCAGGCCGGACACGGGCGCAGATCAACACCGACCATAATGTAAGATTCGGGGCGCATTCTGAGCATATTCCGGATATTCATGTCAAGCCGGTCAAAATATTCCTGCCGCTTGGGCTGGCCAAGGCAACGATTATACATCAGAAAATATTGCAATTTTATCCCGCTGGCTTTAGTTTGATAAAATCGTTCGAAATCGAACGCTTTCATATAGCGCATGAAAAATGGCAGATAGAATTTTCCGCCTATCTTAAATCCAAACTGTCCGTTGTCAAGCGCAAGTTCCGCTTGCGGGAATTCCTGCATTTCCGGAACTTTATCCGCGTTCTGCACATTTATTTCGCCGAGTTTACTCCGGGCAAGAATGGCGGTTTCTTTTCCTTCACGGCTTATCGCCGTAATTCTTATATCCGTGATTCCGGGCGGGGTATATTCAGGCAGATAAAGTTCCGCGCTTACCGGATATTTCTCTCCAGGACGCCAGCTTGAACTGCGTGTTTCAGCATTGCCGATGGCTGAAGACACTTCAAAATCTCCAAGCCAGTCTGATAGCGCGCCTGTTTCTTTTACGTCCAGCAGAAAATAATAATCTTTCTTCAGAGGCTGTCCGGAAGATGCTTGAAAGTTTATTTTTACGATGCCGCCGCGGGAATTAATCGAGGGAGTAATAGTTATATTGTCAATATTAAGCATTTCGCCGGATGAACTTTTAGGTGAATGCGGTAAATCTTGAGGCGGCACAGGCTGTTCCGGCCCGTATGCTTCAAGTTCTGATAATTCCAGATGATTGTCTGTTGCAGTTATGTCCAGTCTTAAGCACCGGGTTGTTTTTGCCGGAAATACCAGATTTTTATTTCCGTTCGAAAGTTCGCCTGCCGGAATCCATTTACCACCTTCCAGAACCGATAAGACGGCTTGTTCGAGTCCGCGTCCCTGATAGGAAAAACGATTAATCTGTAATGGATAGCGCCAGTGGATTTCGATCCAATGAGGCGCAGCCTTACTCATTGGACGCCAGAATGTATTTGCCTTCCCGTCTTGTAAGTTGGCATAGTAACTGTCGGTTATTACCGTCCTGCTATTATCGCCGCGGAATGAAGACGCCAGCAGATATGCGCCCTGCATGACAAGATTTGTTTTACTGTCCTGTTGATTTCCCGCGTGCAGCCCGACAGCAAAAAATATCAGAAGTATACACGTAATACCTTTTTTCATCATCATTTATTCCATTCTCATTTTATAGACTGACTGAAATATCAAAAACGGCAATTCACATCTCCTGCATCTGCCGGGGCAAAAATTACCCCGACTATTTTCTAATAAGCAGTAAAAGTAGCTGAAAGCGACTGTGCTATACCAGCTTTCTGGTATTGTACATGACCGTCCAGATAGAGGATATTTAATCCCTTGGAATGACGATTACGCAATACTGCGGCAGCCTGTTTGGTGTTGTTCGGAATACCGATAACCATCGACGGCGAATCTGTATAGTCAAGAAACGTAATGCCTCAGTCTTTACGGCGGACTTAGAAACACGTTTTTTTGTGATTAGGCTGCGCACTTATCCGGCTTTTCTTTTGCCGGAAGTCCGAATAAT
>CAIJKT010000073.1 GCA_903821255.1 uncultured Lentisphaeria bacterium
TGATGCCGCTTCGACCATCCTGGCCCAGAAGCTTTCGCAGGTCGAAGGCGTCGGTCAGGTGCTGGTCGGCGGCAGCTCACTGCCGTCTGTCCGGGTTGAATTGAATCCGACCGCCCTGAATAAATACGGCATAGGGCTGAACGAGGTCGGCAGCGCTCTGAGCGCTACGAATGCCAATAAGCCCAAAGGTCAGCTGGCCGATGACTCGCGGACCTGGGAGATACGAACCAATGACCAGCTCTATAAGGCCAGTGAATACAAACCATTGATCATCGCTTACAGATCGGGAGCGGCCGTGCGCCTGGCAGATGTGGCGGATGTGCAGGATTCGGTCGAAGACACCCAGAATGCCGGGCTTGTCAATGGGAAGCCTGCGGTCATGGTGATTATATTCAGACAACCCGGTGCCAATATCATCGAGACCGTCGACAGGGTGCTCGCCCTGCTGCCCCGGTTCGAGGCCTCACTGCCCGGCGCAGTCAAGTTGTCCGTGGTCAATGACCGGACACCTACGATCCGCGCTTCACTGCAACATGTCGAGATAACCCTTGTTATATCAGCAATACTGGTGATACTGGTGGTGTTTGCTTTTTTAAGAAATGTCAGAGCCACACTGATACCGGCTATTGCAGTGCCGGTTTCGCTGATCGGTACCTTCTCCGTCATGTATCTTTTCAACTACAGCCTGGACAATCTTTCACTGATGGCGTTGACGCTGTCAATCGGCTTTGTGGTTGACGATGCAATTGTCATGCTGGAAAATATCTTCCGGCATCTGGAAATGGGCAAGTCAGTATATCAGGCGGCGCTTGACGGTTCAGGCGAAATTGCCTTTACTATCGTTTCGATGACGCTGTCTCTTTCCGCGGTGTTTATCCCGGTGCTGTTCATGGGAGGGATTATCGGGCGGCTTTTCCAGGAATTCGGCGTGACGATCGCGATTGCGGTGCTGGTCTCCGGACTGGTTGCCCTGACTTTGATCCCGATGCTGGCCAGTCTGTTCCTTAAACCGCACATGATTAAACTGGACAAGGAAACGGTGGACGGCTCCGAGCCCAAAACCGGAATTCTGGGATTTTATGATAAAACATTGCGCTGGACCATCAGCCATTGGGTTCTAGTCATGATTTTTTCATTTATCATTCTAGCCGGCACCGGCGTCCTGTTTGCGGTTATTCCCAAAGGGTTTATTCCGGATGAGGACATCAATGCGCTGCTTGCGCAGACCGAAGCCGCGCAGGGGATTTCTTATGAATCCATGAAAGATCACCAGATTGCGGCGGCGGAAATTGTTCAGGCGGATCCGGATGTGGAAGCGTTCATGTGCCGCGCCGGAGCGGGTGGAATGACTTTGACCGGCAACTCCGGCTTTATTTTCATGCGGCTGAAGCCGCGGAATGAAAGAAAAAGAACGGCTAAAGATATCATGCAGGATTTGCGCGCAAAATTTACGGAGATTCCAGGATTGAACGTTTATGTTCAGATGCTTCCGTCGATCAACACCGGCGGAAGAATGTCTAAAGCGCAGTATCAATTCACGCTGCAGGGCTCGGACATCGCCGAATTATACAGTTTCGCCAACAAGGCTGAAAAGGAAATGTCAACGTTTGCCACTATCCAGGACGTGACCAGCGATCTGCGAGTCACCAATCCGCAGCTTAATCTGGAACTCAACCGCGAGAAAGCATCGCTGATGAATATTTCCGCAACCCAGATTGAGAATGCGCTTTACAGCGCGTTCGGCGAAAGGAAGATCTCCACTATTTATGCGCCGGACAACCAGTACAGCGTGCTGATGGAGTTGAAAGACGATTACAAGATGAACCAGGACGCGCTGGCGCTGCTTTATGTCCGGTCTCAGTCCGGGCAGCTGGTCCCGCTGAGCGATCTGGTGAAAATCAACCGTGCGGCCGGACCGCTTATGGTCAATCATTCCGGTCAATTGCCTTCAGTTACGATTTCCTTCAATCTTAAACCGGATATTGCGTTAAGCCAGGCGGTGGATGAGGTGGATAATAAGATCAAAAACAAAATGCCATCTACTATAACGGCAAGTTTTCAGGGCAATGCCCAGGCGTTCCAGAAATCAATGAAAGGGATGATCCTGCTGCTGATAGTCACCGTCCTCGTCATCTACATCATCCTGGGGGTACTTTACGAAGATTATATCCACCCGATAACGATTCTTACCGCCCTGCCGTTTGCCGGCTTCGGCGCCCTGCTGTCCCTGCTGATTTTCAGGATCGAGCTGTCGCTGTATGCGTTTGTCGGAATTATCATGCTGGTGGGTATCGTCAAGAAAAACGGAATTATGATGATTGACTTTGCGATTGTGTCGCAGCGCGAGCACGGCAAGTCGGCGAAGGAGGCGATTGTCGAAGCCTGTATGGTGCGCTTCCGTCCGATCATGATGACTTCGGCGGCCGCGATTATGGCCGGCATTCCGCTGGCAATCGGCGTCGGCGGCGGCGGCGAAGCCAGAAGACCGCTGGGGATCACGCTGGTCGGCGGACTGCTGTTCTCGCAACTGCTGACCCTGTATGTCACGCCGGTCTTTTTCGTGTGCCTGGAGTTTCTCAGACATAAATTCGGTAAATCAAAACCAGATACTGCCGCTTCTGCAGAAAAAGCCGCATCCCCGGCGAAACAGAGCCAGGTTGCAGAAATTCCATCGTAAATATCAGCGCATCGCCATTTCCGTCTAAATTTATTTCAAAAATGTAACTTTTATAAAAAAGGTTAAAATCTTTTTACAAAACTGTTACTCCGGAGCGCTTTATTATTTGAAAAATCGGAAAAATACTGTATCATTATTTTTTCAACAAATAGATTAAACGGGTATCCAAACGGATTTTATATAAGGTTATTTACAGAGAAGGGGCAGATCATGGAACAAAAATATGCCAGGCTGATATTTGAAGACGAGGGCAAAGAAATTCTTTTGCCGATCGTCGTTGGCACTGAAGGCGAAAAGGCGATAGACATTACCCGTCTCCGCAGAGATACCTCCTATATTACCATTGACCCGAGTTTTGCCAACACCGGAGCGTGTTACAGCGAAATCACTTATATTGACGGGGAAAAAGGCATTTTAAGGTATCGCGGCATTCCGGTGGAAGACCTGGTTGAAAAAACCAGTTTCATTGAAACCGCGTATCTGCTGCTGCACGGCAAACTGCCGAACCCGGATCAGCGGTCAAAATTCTCCGATCTGTTGAACGTGAATTCAATGCTGCATGAGGACATGCGCCACTTTTTCGACGGATTCCCGAGAGGGGCGCATCCGATGCATATCCTGGCGACCATGATCAATGCACTTTCAACTTTCTATCCGAATGTCGACGCGATGTCGCTTAGCGAACATATAGACCTTTCCGCCGCCCGGCTGATCTCGACTGTACGCACCCTGGCGGCGTTCGCCTATAAAAAGTCCATCGGCGAACCTGTTGTCTATCCGCGCCGCGATCTGCCGTACTGTGCGAATTTTCTGAATATGATGTTCGACTCTCCGGTGGCGCCGTATGAAATTGATGAGGACGTGGTGAAGATACTCAACGTGCTGCTGATTCTGCATGCCGATCACGGGCAGAACTGTTCAACCACCGCGGTAAGAATTGTCGGCAGCGCCCAGGTGAACCTCTATTCAACTATTTCCGCCGGCATCAGCGCGTTATCCGGCCCGCTTCATGGCGGAGCGAATCAGGCGGTCATGGAAATGCTGCGCAAGATTGAAAAAGACGGCAATGTGCAGAAATGGATTGACAAAGCCAAAGATAAAAACAGTAATTTCAAGCTGATGGGATTCGGCCATCGCGTATATAAGACTTATGACCCGCGCGCCGCCATCACGAAAAAGCAGTGCCATGCATTTCTGAAGAAGATGAAAATCAAAGATTCGCTGCTGGACGTGGCCATGGAGCTTGAAGCCGCCGCGCTCAAAGATGAATATTTCGTCTCCAGAAACCTTTATCCGAACGTGGACTTCTACAGCGGCATTATCTACCGCGCCATCGGCATTCCGGAAAATATGTTTACCGTCATGTTCGCGCTGGCCCGGCTGCCCGGCTGGATCGCCCACTGGAAGAAAATGGTTGACGGCGACAA
>CAIJKT010000074.1 GCA_903821255.1 uncultured Lentisphaeria bacterium
CCACGCCGGCATGAGCGACGAAAGCCGGAGCGCGGCCCAGGACCGATTTATGAACGATTCCTGCCCGGTGCTGGTTGCGACCAATGCATTCGGCATGGGCATTGACCGCCCTGACGTCCGGCGGGTCATACACTACAACCTCACCGGCTCGCTGGAGGCATATTATCAGGAGGCGGGACGCGCCGGACGGGACGGCGAACCGGCGGAATGCACTTTGCTTTATTCATACAGCGACCGCTTTGTCCAGGAGTTTCTGATCGATTTGAACAACCCGCCGGAAGAACTGCTGAAGGGACTTTACGCCGCGCTGCGCAGAACCGCCCAAAGACAGAAAAATAATATTCTGGAAGTGACGCTGGCGGAACTGGTCGCCGCCGTGCCGGAGGCGAAAGCCGATAACCAGCTCAGCAGCGCCATGCGGATACTGGAGAAAAACGGCTATATCGAGCGCGGATTCAAGTCGAACAATACCGGCTCCATCCGTTTCACCGGCAAGCTGCTGGATTTAAAGAACAAACATTTCGCGGAGTCCACGCAGCGTTCCCGTTTCATTCATCGCTGCATCAATCATTTCGGCGCACAATTGTCCGCGCCGACGGCCTGCTCGTATGACCAGCTCGCCGCCGTTGCCGGGTTGACCGTCGAACAGATAAAGCGGGTGGTGCGGGCGCTTGAGGACGATTGCGTTGAATGGACGCCGCCGTTCGCCGGAAACACCACCGAACTGCTCCGCCCGGACGAACCGAAACTGGAGATTGATTTTGCGGAGTTGACCAGAAAGCGGGAATTTGAAATCGCCAGACTGGATGAAGTCATCAGTTATACGAACAGCCGCAAATGCCGCCAGCAATTCCTGATCTCTTATTTCGGCGAAGACACGGCCGGCTGGAAATGCGAAAACTGCGACCGCTGCCAGACCGCCGTTCACGCCCCGCGCCGCGAAGCCGGAGCGGATGAAAAGGAAATCGCGAATATAATCCTGTCCACGGTGCTGGAATTCAAGGGCCGTCTGGGCAAAGGCAAAATCAGCCAGGTGCTGGCCGGCGCCAGGAGAGTGGAGATTGTCGACTGGGGACTCGACAGCCATCCGCGCTTCGGCGCGCTGAAAGGCATCAGCCAGAACAATATTCTGCTGTACATGAAGTCGCTGGAGAATCTCGGCTGCCTCGGCCGCGCCGGGGACCCGGAATTTCCGTGCATTGAAATTACGCCGCAGGGCATTGAAGTGCTTAACGGCCGTGCCGGCGTAATGCTGGACTTCCCGGAAATCGCGGAGCATACCGTTCCGAAAACAAAAAAATCTTCCGCCGGTCCCGGAAAAAAGAAATCCGCCGGCGTCCGGAATATTTTTAATGACGACGACGATGACGACGATAACGATTTCAGTGCCAGCCGCAGTGATTTATTTGAAAAGCTGCGCGAACTGCGCACAAAAATGGCGGAGCAGAAACGGGTTCCGGCATACTGCATCTTGCATGATTCCGTGCTGACTGAACTGGCGAAAAAGCAGCCGCTGACGCTGCTGGAGGCCTCGAAAATCAAAGGCATCGGCCCTGCAAAAATTGATACCGTAATTCCGAAATTCCTGGCCGCGATCAGCGCCTGGCGGCAGGAAGACGTTATTAAGTTTTGAACTTGATTAAATAATATTTGCGGATAAAGTAAAACATTAAAACAGGCAGCAGGATATCATGCTCTACAGCAGAATAAAAAATCGGACATGGGAAATTCTGAGTACAGCCGGACGCGGCGATTATCCCGCCGTTTTTTTCCAATGGTTCATGCTGGCGCTGATCTTGTTGAATGTTATTGCGGTCGTTCTGGCCACCGTTAATTCCATTAATCAGCAGTTCAGTCAATTTTTCAACTGGTTTGAGACGTTTTCGGTAATCATCTTTTCGCTGGAATATCTGCTCCGGCTGTGGAGCTGCACTTCGGCTCCAGGACGCAGTCGGTTCTTGGGACGGATAAAATTTGCGTTTTATCCGATGTCAATCATCGACCTGTTGTCGGTGCTGCCGTTTTATCTGCCGTTTTTCGGGCTGGATTTGCGCTTTTTGCGAATTCTGCGCATGTTCAGGATTTTCCGTCTCGCCAAAATCGGACGTTATTATCAATCGTTAAATCTGATGCGCAACGTTTTTGCCAATAAAAAAGAGGAGATCGTATTGTCCGCCACCATAATGGGGGTGCTGTTGATTCTATCGGCCAGCCTCCTGTATTATCTGGAAAACGAGGCCCAGCCGAAAGCATTTTCCAGCATTCCGGCCGCGATGTGGTGGGCCGTCACCGCCTTGACCACTGTCGGATACGGCGACATCTATCCGGTGACGCCGCTGGGAAAAATCGTCGCATCGCTGATTGCGATCAGCGGCATCGGCATGTTTGCTCTCCCCACCGGCATTATCAGTTCAGGCTTTGTCGAGGAGATTCAAAAACACAAAAAAGAACATGCCGGACCATCAGAACAGTCCGGCAGTAATATCATATGCCCTCATTGCGGCAAACCGTTTAATCATGAAGAGACCAAACACCCTGAGAAAAAAGAATAAGCCTCATCGTTTTCAGCGGTGAATGATGATGCCCTTGAGGCCGCGCACCTTCGTATCCCCGAAAGAGCCGGCAATGGCCAGCAGTTCCGTGTCGGTATAGGTTTTATGCAGCAGCAGACTGTCGTCGATAATTTCGGCCGGATTGAACTGCTGAAGCATCCATTCCTTCTGTCCCAGCGAATGCAGTTCGTGGCGCATCGTTTGCAGATCATCGACGGAAAGCAGATGTTTATGCACGGTCGTCCGCACATCAATCGAAATATTGTTTTCGACGGCAAAGCGGATCACGCTGTGGACTTTCTCCGCCAGTTCCGGAATGCTGCAATTGGTGATCTCGTGATATTTTTCGGACGGCGCTTTATAATCAACGCCCAGCGCGTCAATTCCGGCTTCCCGGTGAATCTCGAAAACCTTTTCCGGCGTGCTGCCGTTGGTATCCAGTTTGATCATGAACCCTTTGGCTTTTATCTTTTTCACAAATGACAGCAGTCCGCGGCGCAGTGACGGTTCGCCGCCGCTGATGACGACCCCGTCCAGCCGCCCGACCCGCTTGTCCAGAAAAGACAGAAATTGCTTTTCCGTGATTTCCGGCTGGCTCTCAGGATCAAAAACCAGCGACGGATTGTGGCAGTAAGCGCATTTAAAATTACAATTTCCGGCAAAGACGACACAGGCCAGTTTGCCCGGGAAGTCAATCATGGAAAAAGTCCGCATCCCTCTAATATTCATAAACTTTACCAGCGTAAATTTTTATCCGGCAGATGAAAAAAAAATTCTCCTGCCCTGATGCGGCAGGAGAATCAGGAAGAACCGGATTATGCATCTGTTTTTTTCAAGCAGGCGCAATTGACAGTTTCAAAAGTCTTTCTGTCCTTGAACTCTTCCCGCTTGCCCTTGTTCCAGCTTGCGACCGGCCTGAAATAGCCGACCACTCTGCTGTAAACTTCGGTTTTTGCTCCGCATTTTGCCATTTCACGCTCCTCTGTGCAGCGCTTATGCGACTGCCTGTTTTGAGCAGCTGCCGGCAGCAACCGCGTAGGTTTTTCTATCTTTAAATTCTTCTTTTTTGCCTTTGTTCCAGTTTGCAACCGGTCTGAAATAACCACACACCCTGCTGTACACTTCTGTTTTTGCTCCGCACTTCGCCATCTTTCATTCTCCTTGCTTAATTTATTGCTGAATCAGTTCCGGTCATTACGGGGTTACTGAGTTCCGGCCCTGGAACACAAAAGCTCCCCTTCTAATCAGATTCTGATTCAAACCTTATGATTTTTTAACATTTCCGCGACATGGGTGGGATGCGCGAAAAACTCTCTTTAAAAACTGCTTTCTCTCTTCATAACTAATTCCGGCGCCATGGGTGGGATGGGCAGGAAACGATTTATAATCTATCAGCCGACAACCTTCAAGCCTTCTTCCGCTGCTTCCAGCGGACATTCATGGTGTTCGCCCGGAATATAACCATGGACCGGACAAATACTGAATGACGGCGTAATCGTGAAATAGGGAATCTTATAGGTTTCGGCAATTCTCTTCACCAGCGACGACACCTGCGCGGCATCTTCAATCCGTTCTCCGATGAACGCATGGAAAACGGTTCCGCCGGTATATTTTTTCTGCAGCGGCTCCTGGAGGTCAAGCGCCTCAAACAGGTCATCGGTGTAGCCCACCGGCAACTGCGATGAATTCGTGTAATACGGATTGGCGTCTCCCGCGCAGATGATGTCCGGATATACTTTGCGGTCGGCCCGCGCCAGACGGAAACTGGTGCCTTCCGCCGGGGTCGCTTCCAGGTTGTAGATGTGATCTGTTTCAGACTGGAAATCCGCAATTTTATTGCGCATGAAATCCAGAACCCTGGAGGCAAAATCGTTGCCTTCCGGATCAAAAATCGAACATCCGAGGAAGTTCAGGCAGGCTTCGTTCATTCCCACCAGCCCGATCGTGCTGAAATGGTTCTGCAATGTGCCAAGATAAGTCTTGGTGTACGGCAGCAGATCGCCGTCCAGGTGGCGCTGCACTATTTTCCGTTTAATCTCAAGCGAATCCTTCGCCAGCTCCATCAGGTGGCCGAGCCGGTTGAAAAATTCTTTTTCATCTTTCGAAATGTAGCCGAGACGCGGCATATTGATGGTGACTACGCCGATTGATCCGGTCTGTTCGCCGGCGCCGAAAAGCCCCCCGGTCTTGTTCCGCAGTTGACGCACGTCCATCTGCAGGCGGCAGCACATGCTGCGCACATCGCCAGGATTCAGGTCGCTGTTGATGAAGTTCTGGAAATACGGCAACCCGTATTTGCCGGTTACCGCAAACAGCAGTCTGGCGTTTTCGCTGTTCCAGTCGAAATC
This sequence comes from uncultured Lentisphaeria bacterium, assembly GCA_903821255.1. Next base: position 4,901 of record CAIJKT010000074.1, read on the forward strand.
GCTGGTAATGTTGTACGTCGGTATCGGGAAGGTGAAAATCCTGCCGTCGCGGTCGCCTTCGCTCATCACTTCCAGGAACGCCTTGTTAATCAGATCCATTTCGTGCTGGAAATCGCCGTAGTAGCTGCCGTCCTGAAGTTCGCCGCCGACAATTACCGGCGTCTTCTTCAGGTCATCCGGAACCACCCAGTCAAAAGTCAGGTTGGTGAACGGGGTCTGACCCCAGCGGCTGGCTATGTTCAGCCCGAACACGAACGACTGTATGCTTTGCTTGATTTCGGAATATTGAAGATCATCGAATCGGACAAACGGCGCCAGCAGCGTGTCGAACGAGCTGAACGCCTGGGCGCCCGCCCATTCCGTCTGGAGCGTGGAGAGAAAATTCACAATCTGGCCCAGCGCGGTGTCAAAATGTTTCGCCGGTCCGGCGCTGGCCCGGCCGCCGCGCCCGCGGAATCCTTCCATCAGCAACTGACGCAGGCTCCAGCCGGCGCAGTAGCCGACGATCCCGCAGGAAAGGTCATGCAGATGAA
>CAIJKT010000075.1 GCA_903821255.1 uncultured Lentisphaeria bacterium
CCCATAAGACCCATAAGACCCATAAGACCCATAAGACCCATAAGACCCATAAGACCCATAAGACCCATGTATTTTGCTTTTCAGAAGTTTGCAAAATAAGATGATTTCGCATATAGTAAAATTATGGTTGCTGAAAGAAATAATAGAGGGGTGCTATGATTAATAGTTTTATACCGACGCATGGGAACTATAAAGAACTATTGTCATACCGGAAATCCGAGATTATTTATGATATAACTTTTTCTTTCTGCAGTCGTTTTCTGAAAAAGAACGACCGTACAATTGATCAGATGATACAGGCCGCCCGCTCCGGAAAGCAGAATATTATTGAAGGTACTGTTGCTTCCGGCTCCTCCAAGGAGACCGAAATAAAACTCTTAAGTGTTGCGCGGGCAAGCCAGGAGGAATTATTGGAGGACTACCGTGACTTTCTCCGGACCAGAGGGTACTTGTTGTGGGAAAAGAGCTGTAAGGAGGCCCTGTATGTCAGGAAACTAAGCTCGTCCAAAGATGATTCAACGAAATTTAAGGATTTTGCTGAAACCCGTTCCGCTGAAATCGTTGCGAACATAGCGGTCTGCCTGATACATCAGGCGAATTATCTTCTGGACCGGCATCTCAAAAGCCTTGAACAGGATTTTCTGAAAAATGGCGGGTTACGTGAGCGCATGAGCAGTGCCCGCATTCAAGCCAGAGAGCAAAAAACAGGCCGATAAGTCTCATAAGACTCATCGGCCCCATAGATTTAGCGTGAGCTGGAGTCTTACTCCACTGTCTGGAATTTGGCTTTCTTCTTTTTCTTTTTCGCAGGTTCCGCGGCTGCCGGGGCAGGCTCGGCGGCAGCTTTACCGGAGGATTTAGCCGCGGGTTTGTCTTCCTTGGCCAGTTCGACGAGTGACTGCCGGCCGTTGGCTCTGCGGCGGAATGCTTCCATAATGATTTCCGCTTCGGAGAACGGCACCGTGACAAAGGTGAAAGAGTCGAAACACTGTATATTTTCCACTTTGTAGCCTTTGACCTTGGCGGCATCCCAGATCATATCGGCGATCTTGCGCGGGTTGTAGCCGTCCTGCTTGCCGCGGGCGACAAACAGGCGGGTCTTGCCTTTGGAGTCAACGGCGTTTCTGTTGCCGCCGCCACCACCGCCACCGGAGGAATAACCACCGGAAGAGGCGTTGCCGCCAATGACAGTACCGCCGCCGGAATGAGCGCCGAGGTCGGAATAACTGACTGCCATCAAGTCTTCCTTGAAGGTGAACTTCAACATTGCAGCCAGCACGGCTTCAGGTTCGGCGTCCTTCAGCAGTTCACCGGCCAGCGACAGATAATCGAGATGCTTTTCGGTTACCAGCAGATTGGTGATCGCTTCTTTGAATTTGACTTTTTTATTGGCGATAATGTCTTTCGGAGTCGGCAGACGTTCGCGCCGGATTTCGGTATTGGTGAGCTTCTGGATAAAAGTCAGTTTGCGGTATTCCGACGGGGTGACGAAAGTAATGGCGGTGCCGGTTTTGCCGGCGCGACCGGTACGTCCGATACGGTGAATATATGATTCCGCTTCCTGCGGGATCGAAAAGTTGATCACATGGGTGAGGTTATTGATGTCAATACCGCGCGCCGCGACGTCGGTGGCGATCAGGATATTGAATTTTTTGCGTTTAAAGCGGTCAATGACTTTAATGCGCTGCGCCTGGGAGATATCGCCATGCAGCGCTTCAGCGGCGTAACCGCGGTAAACCAGCTTTTCGGTGATTTCGTCCACATCGTTTTTGGTGCGGCAGAAAACCAGCGCGTAGAAATCGTCTTCGATGTCGATGATCCTGGTCAGCGCTTCGAGCTTGTCCTCGCGCCTGACTTCAAAATAAATCTGGTCGGTCAGGGCGGTGGTGAGCTGCTGTCTTTTGACGGTTACGACTTCGTATTCGCGCATGAACTTTTCAGCAATGGCGATGATCTGGTGCGGCATGGTTGCCGAGAACATC
>CAIJKT010000076.1 GCA_903821255.1 uncultured Lentisphaeria bacterium
CATGGTTCAATCGTTTCAGGAAAGTCCTGGTGAGATTTGAGAAAAAGTCCGCCAATTATGAGGCGCTGCTTCATTTGACAGCATCCATGATAATATATAGAAAACTAGGAGTTATTTAAGGATAAGCTCTTATTCTAACCTACAGTTATCCGGTCAAGCGAGTACTCCAGTTTTTACCTGTTCAAATGGGAACTGAAACTAAAGAAGCCGATATCATCGTTTATGCTGATGATGCACTAAAAACCCCTATAATTATTGTTGAGTGCAAAAAATCTGACGTAAGTGAACTCGAATTTGTACGGGCCGCTGACCAGGCCGTCAGCTACGCCGTGGCAGAGGGAGCACACTACGTCTGGGTGACCAGTAAACTTAAAAACGAATATTTCCAGATTCCGGACAAGAAGCCGAAAGACCGTATCACTATTCCCGATGTACCGCAGTTTGGAGTAACAGAACTGGCGCGGTTCAAATTTGCCAAGAATGGTGGCACCGCCAAAAACGGTCAGAAGCTCTTCCCCCTAGAAACCGTTACTCAGGACGAACTAACTCGGCGATTCGAACAAGCGCATCAAGCACTGTGGGGTGGCGGCGAACTCAATCCATCCGAGGCCTTCGACGAACTCGACAAACTCATATTCTGCAAGCTATGGGATGAACGAAAACTACGCAAATCAGGCGAACCTTACGACTTCCAAATCTTCACCGAGGAGACCAAAGAAAAAACCGAAAAGGAACTTCTAGAACGCCTAAAAAAACTTTACGAAGAAGGCCGAAAGAAAGATCCGGAAGTATTCAAGGATGACATTCGCCTCAACCCCTCCAAGGCTCGCACGGTCGTCAGCTATCTAGAGGCCATCAACCTCTCAGACACAGACCTCGATAGCAAGGGTCGCGCTTTTGAGACCTTTATGGGATCATTCTTTCGAGGCGATTTCGGACAATACTTTACTCCTCGCGTCATTGTAAAGTTTATCGTTGATGTGCTTCCCATTACTCACGAATCGCTTGTTCTCGATACCTCATGCGGGAGCGGTGGTTTCCTGCTTCACGCCTTGGACAAAGTGCGGAAACAAGCCGACGAATACTTTCCTGGCGAAGCAGGAGGCAAAGACGGGAAAATAGAGACTGCGCGTCACAAGGAGCACTGGCACCGTTTTGCCGAGCATAACCTCTATGGCATTGAGATTAATGAACAAATCGCTCGCACGGCGAAGATGAACATGATCATCCACGACGATGGTCACACCAATGTCGTCGCTAATGACGGGTTGATGCCGCCTGTTGAGATTCGAGCGAAGACCAAGAACCAAGGCTTTAAGGAAGGAGTGTTCGATTTCATCATCACCAATCCTCCATTCGGCTCGACAGTGAAGCAGACCGAGAAGGGCTATATGAACCAATACCGCCTCGCAACTCGCGATGTGGATTGGTTGAATCCGAAGAGCAAAGCCGCCGTCCGGCCCGGACAAGACACGGAAATTCTTTTCATCGAACAGTGTTGGAACTATCTCTCCGAGGGTGGTTATCTTGCTGTCGTGATTCCAGATAGTATCCTCACTAACTCTAGCCTCCAATACGTCCGCGATCAGATTGAGGACCTATATCGGATTGTCGCTGTCGTCTCGCTCCCCCAAACCGCCTTCACAAATACTGGTGCCGGTGTGAAAAGTTCTGTACTTTTTCTAAAGAAACTCACAGAAAATGGAACCAAGTTGATGCGCGATATGAAGCAGGCTCTAAAAGACAGCATCCGAAAGCGGGAGAAATTTGACGAGCAATTGACCGACATTGAACGCGAGAAAAAGAAAGCGCTTCAATCACTTAATAAACGCTCTGAGTTCGCTAGTCTTAATGCTGCGGAATGCAAGGAAAACGTAACGTATGGCGAAGCAGCCAAGGCAATCTCCGAGGAGTACGCCTTCCAGCTTGATGCGGTTCGTTTTCGACTTGCCGAGATTTACGAAGAAGAACGGCGCAAGGAGCTACCCAACTACGACGTCTTCATGGCGATAGCTGAGGACATCGGCTACGACGCTACCGGACGCGATACCAAGACCAATGAATTGGTGCCGATTGGCGAAGAATTGAGTCATTTCATCAAGGCAATTGAGGAGAAAACGTGAACTTTGCACTCTCCAAAACAGTCAAAGCCGGAAAAGTTTTCCTTACACGGAGGACAGAAATGACCGGACGCTGGGATCCATCCTTTTTTCGTCCGGATCTCGTTGCCCTAGAAGAACGCGTTCGCAAAGTAACGCCGCATCGTCTACGCGATTTTGTTCAACGAATGGCTGGCGGTGCAACGCCAGCTACCAAAGAGGCGAAAACCCACTACACAGAAGGCACCGATGGTGTACCATTCATCCGAGTACAAAATTTGTCAACAACCGGGCATCTCAGCCTAGAAAATTGCAAACGCATCACTCGCAGCACCCACGAGGGACTTCTTGCTAGAAGCAAGCTGTCCGGCGGTGAGTTGCTAGTGAAAATTACCGGTGTTGGTCGGATGGCCATTGCCTCGATTGTTCCCGATGCTTTTGAGGCAAATATTAACCAACACATTGTTGCTATTCGCACAAAGGACAAGAAGACAAGTGAGACATTGGAGGCTTGGCTGAACCTCGATACGGCCGAACGATTAGCCTCCCGCCGGTCTACAGGTGGCACGCGCCCCGCACTGGACTATCCAGCGCTCCTATCAATCCCGATAGTTTTTGATAAGCGATTACCGTCATTAGTTGGTGCCGCCATTACAAAGTTTCAGGCACGTCTGACTAAAGGGACCAATCTTCTAGCAAGCATTGACGATTTGTTGCTCGCCGAACTTGGTATTCAGAATAAACCTGAACAACCAAACACAAGTGCAAGTCGAATATTCCCATGTTCGGTCTCAGAGCTTAGTGGTTCACGGCTAGATCCCAATTATTACCAGTCCAAATATAGATGCCTCATCGAATCCATCAGAGAAGGACGTTTTACTGTAGAGCCACTACATTGCGCCTGTTCTATTTTATCCAGTGGAAAAACTCCTTCGCGCGATGCCTATTCGGAAGAAGTAACTGATTTTCCGATCGTTAAGGTCGCAAGTTATACGGACGACTTGATTGATCTATCTAAAGTTGACTACGCATGCTACTTGCAACCTTACGAAATCAGAAAGAACGATATTTTCATCCTATCGGCAGCACATCAACCTGAGTTTGTTGGCCGCTTCGTAAAGCGACTGATTCAGGAACCGGAAAAACGCACATCATTTGTCGGCGAACTCATCTGTGCAAGGCCAGATGATTCAAAAGTAGATCCAAATTACTTGTTTGCTGTATTATCTTGCGCTCTGTTTCAAGATCTGCTCAACCGGGAAAAGCGCGGACAAACCTCACATATATATTCGCAAGATATCGGGAAGATCGAGATTCCGCTCCCTTCCAAATCAGACCAGACTAGAATTGCTGAGAAAATTGAAGCCGTTAGGTCGCAAGCTAACATATTAATTGAGTATGCTGCCAAAGATTTGAAACAAGAGAAGCGCGAAATCGAGGCACTCATTCTCGGGAAAGGGGTCGTTGCATGAAACTCAAAGGCGTTCTCGACTTCTCACTCGGCAATTTTCTTTGCCTCCGCGGCTTTGCGCGAATGGGCGATCTCTATAACTTCTCCGAACCAGACCTGAGTTTTCAACGAGACCTCCTGAAACTCCATGAAAAGGAGATGGTGGCGTTTCTACGCGAAGGGGAGTTTTTGTTTTTCCCAGAAGTAATCCTTAGCACCACTCTTTCGCCTGATGAGGGCAATATGGAAGAAGTGACGCGGCTCTTCGAAAGCGTCAGACAGGGACGCATTTCGCCAATCTAAAGTTTGCCGATTACCGTCTTTCCTGCTCAGTCAACAAGACCAAAAGCGGAAATGATTCGCGCGCCTATGACATTTTTCAAACTGCCACGCTAGAACTCAACACCAAACTAACACATAAGTTTTCCAGAATCGACGGCAATCACCGCCTGAGTGCGACAACAAAGGACAAGAAATTTGAGGCGCACAACACGCCGTTCTGTCTGCTGTTTTTCCGTAACACGACCGAGGCAGCCCGTTTTAGCCGCGCACTCTTTCATAACATCAATTACAAGTCGGTGCCGCTAACGATGGAGCAAAATCTAAAGCTCATTCTCGACGACTCTATATTGTTCCCAGATACCAAGCTGAAGAAGCATGAGTCTTTCGGCTGGCCCTACTACCACGCTCGAAAGTTGTACACCAATCTGGACTTTGATGTTTTCAACAACCTGAAGCCGTTCATTGAGAAGGAGCCTCGCAGCTTTCTCGTCGCTCAATTCACCTTTCTCATCCAAAGGGATGTGCTGGGAGACAACGAGAATGCTGTTCCTCGATTCAAAACAGCGTTGGTGAAAGTGAACGGGCTCTTTGACACTCATCCTGCACTCAAGGACTCCAAGAATCGTGGACTTCTAGCGGCGTTGGTTTACTACGAACTCAAGAAGGGTGTACCCATCGCTTTGTTCATTCGCTGGGTTTTGGATAACCACTTACACCTAATCGAGGAGTCCAGTTCAGAAGACCTAATTGCAATCTTTGACAAAGTATTGGCTAGCCGTAAGCGGACAATTTTCGTCTCAATGCCTTTCGGGAAAGGCAAGGCCGACGACCACTATGCCATCATTCAACGCGTCGCCAAGGACGTGAGCGAGTCCAACAGCCTAAAACCGCCGCTGAAAGTGGAGCGTGTGGACTGGTTCCACGGTGGCACTAGCTACGAAATCAATGACAAGATCATCGAGATGATGAGCGATTGCGGCCTACTCATAGGCAACCTTACCTACTGCAACCCAAACGTGTATCACGAAATCGGCTTTGTGATGGGCAAAGCCAAGGCCGAAGGGAGCGCTGTGGCTAATATGCTTCTATTTCTCGATGAATCTGTTTCGGAGGAAAAAGACAAGTTTGTTGGCTTCAACTTACGTGGCATAAAACAGATTAGATTTACCCAATCTGAAGGAGAGTTTGTCCCGCATTTGCGTGAGAATTTAGAGCGTTTTTTCGCACTGAGAAGCTAAATTTATGCGGCAATAAACGTCAAACAGACGTTTTAAAGCTATAAAAAATACAGCATTGATGCGATTAGATCATGGGTCAAACCCGAGTTTCGGATTCTGCTGAAAAACTACTAAAAAAGCCTATTCTTAGCGGTTTTCAATGACCGTTTTGAGCGTAAATAAATATGTGATATCATGCACGAAAGTGACTTTTTCAGCAGAATCAGCGTTGGTGTTTTCGTGCAATACTTCATTACCATCGTCCGGCTCTACAATGAGCCGCATATCTATATGGTTGACAGGAAATTTGTTTTTCATAATGTGAAATAATACTCCGGAAATGGTTAATAATCTACTCCGTCACTAAAAATTTCCGTTAATGATTTTGAGACAGTGCCTCATCGTCTACCGGCGGTCAAGGTAAGATTCTTATGCCTTAAAGAGAGATTTTTTTCTGAGTTCTTTTGCAAATCCAGCCATTATTAGAATTTATATTTGAATTGTGGTATTGATAAATTATGTTAAGGAACTTGAAATAAGGTAACCTGTTGAATTTTAACCGAATATCCTGATTTGATGTTCGGATTGCCTGTGATGAGCATGTTTTTACGGGCACGCGATACGCAAAGTGCGCAGGCGAACTGCATAAGAACACAGGTTATTTTGTGATAGTTTTTAAGCTCCAGTCTGATGATTGAAGCGGGCTGATGAATTTTTTCGTTCTTGTAATTTTAAGTTTTCCGGAATTAAAAGGTAATTACTGAAAATGAATAATCAAAATCAATCCAAAGAAGAGACGGATATGTCGGCAAAAGAAACTGACGGCAATGTAGTTGAGACAGGGGTGGATAACAGCAGGAAAGACACGGCGGAGCATCTGCCGGACAGTTCCGCGCCCCAGTCATCACCGCCGCCGGTCACAACTCATCCCGTGGAAGAGGAAGAGGTCAGCGATTTAGAAGATTTGTCCGCAGATGAGTTGGCTCAACTCGGCGGGACAAATGATTCCACCGGTTCGGTTCAGAAAAAGTCTAAAAAGAATTTATTCATTATTGCCGGTGTCAGCCTGCTGGTTATTATTCTCTGTATCGGCGGCGTATGGCTTTATTCCTCGCATCGGGCGGCCGTGAAAGCGAAAGCGGAAGCAGTGGCCAGAGCGGAAGCCAAGGCCAGAGCGGAGGCGGAAGCCAAGGCCAAAGCAGCTAGAGAAAAAGCGGAGGCGGAAGCCAAAGCGGCAAAAGAAAAAGCCGAGGCGGAAGCTAAAGCGGCAAAAGAAAAAGCCGAGGCGGAAGCAAGAGCCCAGGCGGCAAAAGAAAAAGCCGAGGCGGAAGCCAGGGCCAAAGCGGCAAAAGAGAAAGCCGAAGAGGAAGCCGCGGCTAAAGCGGAAGCCGAAGCGCAGGCTAAAGCAGCGAAAGCTAAAGCGGAAGCTGAAGCCAAAGCAGCAAGAGAAAAAGCCGAGGCAGAAGCCAGAGCAGCAAAAATCAGAGCGGAAGCCGCGGAACTTTACAGAAACGCGGTAATCTGCAACGATGGACTGGGAGTTCCCAAAGACCCTGCCAGGGCGCTGGAATTATTCCGGAAGTCCGCCGATATGGGCAATGACAAGGCGCAATGCATCCTGGCGCAAATGTATTATGACGGAACCGGCGTGACCCAAAGCAATTTAAAAGCATTCGAATACTTTCTGAATTCCGCCGACCAGGGCAATCAGATGGCGCAATACCGCATTGCGTTAATGTATAAAAACGGAATCGCGGTTCCGGCCAACCCGTCAAAGGCTTTTGTTTATTTCAAGAAATCCGCCGACCAGGGCAATCAGATGGCGCAATATGAGACAGGCCGGATTTACTATGACGGCATGACGGTGCCTTTAGACAGCACAAAAGCGTTCGAATATTTCCTGAAATCCGCCGAACAGGGCAACGAGCAGGCGCAGTATCAAGTCGCGCAGATGTATTATGACGGTATCGGCGTCAATGAAGACTGGGCAAACGCATTCGAATACTTCCAGAAATCAGCGGAGCAGGGCAACGCGAAATCCCAGTTCATTTTTGCGCGGATGTCGCTTGAAATTTTAAAAATGCCGCAAGGCCAAAGAGTGATTAATAATAATAATACGGCCAAGCAGATGCTGAAAAAATCCGCCATGCAGGGAAATTCAAACGCGGCTTTCATGCTGGATTCGATGCTTTGGGATGACGAGCAGAAAGCAGTGCAGATAAATCAGGGGTTCTGGTCGAATAAAACTAACCGGAATGCCAAACTGGAGACAAAAGCCGATTCCAAAGAAAAACTGGATTATTATCTGAAAAAGGGAAGAGTGGAAGACAACTCTTATGCGCTTTACAGGGCGGCGGTGATCTACTATAACGGCAATGCGGTTCCGAAAGATCTGAAGAAGGCGCTTGAGCTTTTAAGGCAAGCCGCGGAAAAAGGCAGCCAGGAGGCGCTTGACATCCTGACGGATATGAATAAGAACGGATTACCCCGGTCCATCGGTAATCCATAATCATTGATTTAGCTCCGGCTTCCAGCTTGAGGCAAGCATCCACGCTTGCTGCACTGCGCGGCTTTAATTTATCAGGTTTTTCTCCGCCATGCTGGTATAGCCGCTTTTGCCGACGATAATATGGTCCAATAAGTTTATGCTCATCGGCTTGCATGCTGATTTCACGGTAGCGGTCAGGGTGAGGTCTTCTTTAGACGGGTCGCAATGCCCGCTGGGGTGGTTGTGAACCAGAATGATGGCGGAGGCATTCCTGCTTAGCGCGCCTTGAATAATGTTTCTCGGATAAACCGCGGCGTAGTCCACCGTGCCGTGCGAAGTCTCGTAATCAATCACATGGTTTTTAACGTTAAGATAAATAATCATGAACGTCTCGTTTTTCAGCCCGCCAAGCGACATGCGGGCAAAATCAATTACCGCAGCCGGATTGGAGACGATGTCCGTACAGACGGCTTTATCCTCAAGATACTTGCCGCAGGAGTCTTTGACCAGCTTAATCAGGACGGCGGCGTTTTCGCCGATGCCGTCAACGGCACGCAGCTCCTCCAGCGAAGCATCGAACACTCTGGAAAATGATTTAAAGGTTTTCAACAGTTTTTTGGCGACGGGTTTTACATCTTTCCTGGGAATAACGAATGTCAGCAGCAGTTCAAGCTGTTCGTAATCGTGCAGCGAGCCGATGCCTGCCTCCAAATATTTCTTCCGAAGCCGTTCGCGGTGACCTTTGGCTAATTCCGCATCCATCATGCCCTCCTGAGCAGGGTAAGAGTTTCAAAGTGCGCGGTGCGCGGAAACATGTCGATAATTCCGGTGGATTCTATCCTGAAACCGCTCCCGCAGAGAATTTGCAAATCCCGCTGCAGCGTGTCCGGAGCGCAGGAGACGTAAATAATCTTGTTCAGTTGTGACGCACAGAGCAGCTTCAAAGTTTTTTCGTCAAGCCCGGTGCGCGGCGGGTCAACCGCCAGAACGGCGGCGGCCGGATCAATCTGCCGGAGTATGCCCGGCATGGTATGGGCGGTTTCGCCTGCGGCGAAGATGGATTTGACGCTGAATCCGGCCAAATTATATTCCGCTGCTTTGATGCCCGGCCCGTCCAGATCGACGCCGATGATATTCGGGACACCGGCAGTCGCTGCGGCAACCGAGAAGAGTCCGCTCCCGCAGTAAAGATCAATGAAAGTTTCCGGCTTTTCCGCTTTAAGGATATCGGCGACAGTAAGCATCAAGGCGTCCCGGCAGAACGGGTTGACCTGGGAAAAACTGCCGGACGGAACTGAAACTTTGCCGCAGACAGTATCCTCTTTCAGCCAACTGATTTTATCCGGCGGCGAGTTGCGCCAGAAAATGACACCTTCATTGGCGGTTTCGCGGAACGTGACGGTCATCCCGTCGCGCAAAGAATGAGAAAATCCAGGGTCGTCGCGCAGGGCTTTCAGTTTGGCATTGATGGCTTCAGAAGCCAGCGGACAGCAGGAAATATCCAGCACGGTGCGGTTGTCCGCCATGAAATACCCGAGCCGTTTTTCATCTTTGTCAAAACTGGAATGCAGGGTCATTTTATTGCGGTAATAGAGTTCCCGCCGCGATTTCACCGGCGGCTTGAAAATGTCCGGGCTGATATCTTTTATCCTGCCGATGAAGTTGCGGAACTGCTGGTCTTTGATGTTCACTTCGCAATCGTATTTCATGTGCTGATAGGCGCATCCGGGGCAGACTCTGCCGGCAAACGGGCAGGCCGGAACGATGCGCTCCGGCGACGGCGCCAGAACCTGAAGCAGTTCCGTCATGATGTAATTTTTCTTTTCCTGGATAATCCTGGCCCGGACAGTTTCGCCCGGCAGGGTATATGGCACGAAACACACCATGCCGGAGTAGCGGCCCACGCCGCTGCCGCCGAACGCCACGGACTCAATTGCGATATCAATAATATTATTGCTTTTGGCCTGTATCGGCATTGTCACTCTTTTCTTTAAAATGTTTTAAACAAAATAATACGATAAAACAGTTTTAAGATTGCCCGAGTTAAGCAAAAATCAAAAAGTTATATTGAAATTTGCGCTTTAAATGACGATTTAATGCAATGTTCCAGCAAAACCGTTACCAGTAATTGAATTTTACCCCTGAGTAATTATCACTCCCGTAACCATTTAAAAAAATCAGGATATTGAATTTCTTTGAATGCCGGGATATAATATAATCTTAATTACGGAGGGTATGCACTATTACCCGTTCACAACACAACAGGAAACCAAAAAAAGGGGTTGAAAATGAGAAAACTGTTAAGCATGGCAATGATCGGTGTCGGTTTATCGGCAGTCGTTTGTGCAGATGAAATCAAGTTGTCCGACAAGTTTACTGACGCCTCTAACTGGAGCCTGACCGAGAATTGGCAACTGACTGCGGACGGTCAAATGGCCTGCTCAAACGGCAATGGCGGGTTCCTGCTTCTAAAAGACAATAAAACATCCGGAGACCTCAGCATCGAAGCCAATGTCACGGCGATTGAAGCCAAGTCCGATGGCTGGAAAGTCGGCGGCCTGGCTGTTGTCAAGGATGACAGTAATTTCTGGGCGTTCTGTTTTATCGAATTCCCCGACAATGAAGGCAAAAAACACTTTATCGAAGTCAAGGAAATGAAAGATGGCAAGTGGGGCGCGGAAACCAATGCCATGAAGATAGTTCCCACCAATAACAACAACCTGAACTGGGAGTATAACACCACTTACCGGATCAAGCTGGTACTCAACAGCGCAGGAATCACCGGTACTGTATCCGACCAATCCGGCAAAGTCCTGGCCGAAATCAAAGAGCAGTTCACCGGCGACGTCGTCAAGTCTGGTACTCCGGCATTGCGTGCTTCCGGACTGTCCATGAAATTTGACAACGTGGAAATCAGCGGAAAGTAAAATCAACTTTTTTTCTGCAATCAAGCCGGAGAGAAATCCCCGGCTTTTTTTATGTGCGCCTGACTGTTTGTATTTTGCCTGAAAACAGATACTTTAGTAAAGTGATGTTAAAGAAAATTATAATTCAGGAGGTATGATGCTGTCTGAAATGCCGAAAACCGCATTAGTGATACCTTGCTATAACGAAGTCAGGCGGCTTAGCCTGCCTGCTTTCAAAGCAGCCCTTGACAGTTATCCTGAACTGATGTTTTATTTTGTGGATGACGGCAGTACAGACCATACCAGGCAAATGTTAAAGGATTTTTCCGCCAGTTCCGCCCGCGTCAAAATATTAAGCCTGGCAAAAAATTCCGGTAAAGCGGCAGCGGTCCGCCACGGCGTACTGGAAAGTGTCAAGGACGGGAATGAGCTGACCGGATTCTGGGATGCCGATCTGGCAACTCCGCTGTCCGAACTGAAATATTTTATTAAAGAACTATCCTGCCCCAACGTGGAAATGGTGACGGGATGCCGGCTGGCCCATCTGGGGTCCAAAGTAAAACGCAAGGCTTCAAGGCATTATTTGGGCCGGATTTTCGCAACTGTTGTATCTGTGCTGTTGTCAATGAAGGTTTACGATACTCAGTGCGGAGCAAAATTGATGAAGGCAGAATTGGCGGCAAAGCTTTTTACTGACCCGTTTATCTCGGGCTGGCTGTTTGATGTTGAATTGTTAAAACGCATGAAAGAAATATATGGAATTCCAGGTTGTGAAATAAAAATTCACGAACTGCCGCTGCGGCAATGGCATGATGTTGGAGGTTCCAAGCTGAAATTTTCGAAAATGCTGCTGGTCCCATTTGTGCTGCTGCGCATCTTCAGCCGGAAATCGCTGCCGGCGGACGCCGGAAAATAAGATTGCTTCAGACGCGGGTATCCGCTTTCAAGCACGATTTCCCGCCGCAGGCAAAACATTTCCCTAAAAAACCGGACTGCGAGAGTGAAACTTCACAAAAAACGGGCTATACTATCTGACCATAAATTTTAGTATCGTCATTTAAAATTAATACCTTATATAAATTGGAGTGCAAAAAATGCGCGTACCGTTGCTTGATTTGAGAGAGCAGTTTGCCGGGCTTAAGGATGAAATCCTCAAGGAAATCGGGGAAGTCTGCGACAGCCAGATGTTCATTCTGGGAAAAAAGGTTGAAAAACTGGAAAGTGAGATTAACGAATATTGCGGCACTAAATATTCATGCGGAGTAACTTCCGGCTCGGATGCCCTGATTATTGCTCTGATGGTGGAAGGTATCGGCGCGGGCGATGAAGTGATTACGACACCGTTTACATTTTTTGCCACAGTCGGGGCGATTGCCCGAGTCGGGGCGACTCCGGTTTTCGCCGATATTGATCCCGCCACTTTCAACATTGACCCGTTGAAGATTGAAGAAAAAATCACGAAGAAGACCAAAGCAATCATTCCGGTTCACCTTTTCGGACAGTGTGCCGACATGGATAAGATTAACGCGATTGCCGCAAAGCATAATTTGATTGTCATTGAAGACGCCTGTCAGGCGATCGGTTCTGAATACAGAGGCCGGCGCGCCGGCAGTATGGGTCATTACGGCTGCTTCTCGTTCTTCCCGAGCAAGAACCTGGGTTGTTTCGGCGACGGCGGCATTGTCACCACTAATGACGCGGAACGCTATGAAAAGCTGAAAATATTCAGGAATCACGGTCAGGGAGCTCATTACATCCACAAGTATATCGGCGGGAATTTCCGGCTGGATTCGCTGCAGGCGGCGATACTTTCGATCAAACTGCGCGAACTGGATAAATGGACCGAAGGCCGTCAGCGCAACGCTGCAATTTATGCCCGGTTGTTTGCCGCGTCCAAACTGGGCGGCAGGGTTACGCCGCCGGCGCTGGCAGACGTCCCGGGACGCCATATTTACAACCAGTACTGTATTCTGGTTGCTGACGGCAGACGCAATGAACTCAAGCAGTATCTGACTGATAACGGCGTCGGCTGCAATGTTTATTATCCGCTGTGCCTGCACGAGCAGGAATGTTTCCGAAGCCTGGGGTATAAAAAGGGCGATTTCCCGGTAAGCGAGAAGACTTCTGAAGAAATTCTGGCGCTGCCGATCTATCCGGAACTCCAGACAGAACAACTTGAATATGTGGTTTCGACAATTGAAAAGGCATTGTGCTGAAAAGCGCTATGATGTGTAAGGATCATGGGAAGAGTAAGTGAAAATGAACGTGATTTCAAGGCGCAAAGCTATTTCCGCCTGCTGAAATATACGAGGCCGTACTGGCTGCGTCTGTCTGTCGGCATAATTTTCGGGTTTGTTGTCGGCGGTTCGCTGCTGGGCAGTCTGCTGGTCGTCCCCGAACTGATGACTGCTATGGACTCTTCCGGAATGGGCAGCGGCAAAAAATTAACCGCTACGGCGGAGAAAATAACCAAAGTCTGCCGCTCGGATAAACTTTCCGAGGCGGAAAAGACGAAAGCAGTTGAAGACATCCTTCATCCTGCCGACATCGATCCGAAGCTGACGAAATCATTGGAAAAAGTTGAAGGGGCAGTGAAAAAACTCAACCTGCCGGTTGCAGTGACTAAGCAGAAAATAGAATTGACCTGGCCTTGTGTCATCGGGGTTCCGGTGGCGGACGACAGCGGCCGTATGTCATGGCAGTTCTTCGCTATCTATGTAATTATTTTCATCATCGCCTGGGCCGCCAAAAACATTGCTGACTACATCAACCATTACTATATGCGCTGGGTAGGCGCCAAAGTGGTCAATGACCTCCGCGCTAAAGTATTTGAAAGTCTGCTCGGCCAGTCTTTGAAGTTTTATGGTAAAATGGATGTGGGCCATCTCATCAGCCGCTGCACCAATGATACAGCGGCAATCGAAAACTCC
>CAIJKT010000077.1 GCA_903821255.1 uncultured Lentisphaeria bacterium
GACAGGCAGCCTGTGGTATATGTAAATTTTGACGATGCAGTCAACTATGCAAAATGGCTGACTGAACGGGAACAGAAAGCCGGACGCATACCGGACGGATACAGTTACCGTCTGCCGACCAAATATGAATGGACAACATTCTGTCAGTGTGGCGACAACCGTGAATTCCCGTGGGGAAAATCAATGCCGCCAAAATACGGGCATTATGCGATGAGCAATGATGGTTTCCCTGTGTCCTGTCCCGTGGAAAAGAGCGGAATGAACGACTGGGGTCTGTATGGTGTCGGCGGGAACGTATGGGAATGCACGGCAAAGTCGGAATCGGATTTGTCTTTTGCCGGATGGCGCGGCGCGGCGTGGTTCACTGATGAGCATCCCGACTACATGCGCTCACTTTACACTCACAAGTACAGCGAGTCCGGACGCTTAAACGTCGGCGGCTTCCGTCTGGTGTTGTCGCGCTGAGGACATACTTGCCGAACCTTCGCGGTCAGAGCTGCGAAGGTTCGGAATAAATGCTATATCTCCATCCTGAAGAAATGGCAGCTCCATGGACTGAGAGCAACATATATTCCGTTGCCGCTCATTTCACTTCCGTACCTGTTATATTTTTCACCGTTCAGCACATCGGTCAAGCGCAAGGTCTTACCGTAAATGTCTTCCCATTGGAGTTTTATCATTCCCTGGGATTCTGAATCACTGTAGTTGATGACGATAAGATAAGATATGCTGTCCCTGCGCCAGGTCCAGGCTAACAGATTTTTATGTATGTTGTCATCAGTGCATCCGCGAATTTCGCAACGCTGCCAGTTACCATTTCTGAACACGTCATTGTCTGTTTCTGCCAGCAGATTCTTGTAGAAGGCTGCAAGCTCCTTGTTTGTCTTTTCCTCCGGGCGTCTTTCAAGAAATACCGGCACACGTGTTTTGCGGCCCTCGAACTGCCCTTCGTAGAAAAGACGGGCACCGGGCAGAGTCGAGAAAATTACAGCCGCCATTTTCTCCTTTTCGCAGAAGAATGAACTTGCGGCCCGTGGTTCATCATGGTTTTCGATGAAGCGTATTAATTTGTCCTGATATGCCATATCTGCGAGCAGGTGAAGCCGGATATCTTCCGCGCTGCCATGCTCCATGCGGTCATAAAGTTTCTTGTCATAACAGAAATCGAACCCTTGCTGCTGGAGCTCCCATTCCAGATCCCAGTACGCCTCGGCGATGAACAGGAAGCCGGGGAATTTGTATTTAATCGCCCGGATCAGCGCTGCCCAGTAGTCTTCGGTCGGTCTCTGCCCCGCCCGTGCTCCCCAGGTTTTCTCGAAGATATTGTTCAGCATCAGCATTGCCATGTCGCAGCGGATTCCGTCGCACTGGCCGGCAATTTCCGAAACCGCATCCAGTACCGCTTTTCTTAATTCCGCATTGAATGCATTAAGCTGCAATACATCCGGCCATGCCGGAAAATACGGATCACGGCCCAATGCTATGACATTTTCTCCGGCCTGAATGAAAGAGGAAGGATCATTTTTTATATCTTCTTTAGAACCGCGGATGAAATATTCGGGATGAGCAGAGGTCCATGGATGATCAGGGGCGACGTGGTTGGGAACGAAGTCAAGAATGAGTCTGATTCCGCGACTGGAGAGCATCTGCCTGGCGTTGGCAAGACCTGCAGTGCCGCCTGTTTTATTATCAGCAACATAGTTTTTCACGCAGTATGCGGAGCCAATCAGGTCTTTATCCTGGAAATCAGGCAGAACCGTCCTGAATTCAGACATCAAATCATCGTTTGCCGCTGCAATCTTTATGCCTGCCGGGCTTCTCTCCCAGACGCCCATGAACCAGACCGCATTGATGCCGAGTGACTCCAGATAATCCCACTCATCGACCGGTACCGATGCAAGCGTGATTGTCCTCTTATATTTTTCACCGAGCTCATGAAGCCATACGAAAGTGTTTATCTCGTATATGACAGGATACTTCGGACATTGTTTCATTTTACCCTCCGTGTTACACATTTTATTATTATGATTCTGCATAGCTTAATTTTAATCCAATGTTTTGCGGTATCTGAGCAGGCCGATGATGATGACCGCTACCAGAAAGATGCTCAGCGCGAGAAAATGTCCGGCGAAGTCCATGAAATCCGCCCCCCGCAATATGATGCCGCGGACAATAACCAGGAAATGAGTCAACGGAAGAACATTGCCCAGCCATTGCGCCCACTCCGGCATGCCGCGAAACGGGAACATGAAGCCGGAAAGCAGGAGTGACGGCAGAAAGAAAAAGACCGACATCTGCACCGCCTGAAGCTGATTCTCCGCCAGTGTCGAAATGGTCACGCCGACTGCCAGATTGGCCGTGATGAAGAAAAAAGCAATCATATAAAGCAGTAGAATTGAGCCGTTGATGTCGATATCAAATAATGTCTCCGCCAGCACCAGCACCAGCGTAATTTGAATATATCCGACCAGGATATAAGGAACAATTTTACCGGTCATCACCTCCAGCGGTCTGACCGGTGTGGACAAGAGGGTTTCCATCGTGCCGCGTTCTTTTTCCCGGGTTACCGCCAGTGAAGTGATAAAAACCATGGTCATGGTCAGGATAACTCCCAGCAAGCCGGGAACAATGTTGATTTGAGTTTTTATCTCCGGATTGAAACAGCGGTGGATGCGGACATCTACCAGGTCGTCCGTTTGGCGGCGCAGCACTCCCCTGAAATCTTTTTGCAATGCGCTATTTACCAGGCCGGCAACCGCCGCTACCGCATAGGAGACGGTGGCAGGGTCTGCGGCATCCAGCTCAAGCAGCAACTGCGGGTGCTGCCCCTTGACCAGCTCCCGGGAGAAATTTTCCGGAAAAGAAAGCACAAACTGGACTTCAGACCGTCGCAGCAGATCCGCCGCCTGCTGTTCAGAGTCTACCTCCTGTACAACATTGAAATATTCGCTGGTCCTCATGGCCGAAATAATGGACCGGGAAAACGGGCTGTGATCGGCGCAGACAATGGCGGTCGGCAGAAATTTCGGATTGCTGTTGATGACATAACCGAAAATTATCAGTTGGATGACTGGAATTCCGACCATCATGGCAAAAGTCATCCGGTCGCGGCGCATCTGAATAAATTCCTTGATGACCACCGCCGCGAAGCGCTTGAATGAAAAGCCTGTGAATACGATCATTTGTAGTTGTCCCTGGCTTTCTTTTCCGTAAGATAAATAAACACATCTTCAATGCCTGACCGGGATCGCTTCCAGAGATAGCCGGGATGGTCGCGGTAAGGTTCGAGCGCCTTCTCCAGTTGCTCCGGATCGGAGCCGGTCAGATGCAGGGAGTCGCCGAATACCACGATTTGTTCTATGGTCCCGGATTTTCTCAATTCGCCTGAGAGTGCGCCGAGATTGTCGCCTGTCACTGTCCATGTTGACAGGCCGGAATCATCAACAACTTCTTTTATAGTGCCTTTAGCCAGCAAATCACCATAAGCGATATAGGCGAGACGGTGGCACCGTTCCGCTTCGTCCATGTAGTGAGTTGAAACCAGAGTGGTAATTCCGGCATTCGCAAAATTATGGATTTCCTCCCAGAAGTCGCGCCTGGCTTTGGGGTCAACTCCGGAGGTGGGTTCGTCCAGCAGCAGCAGTTCCGGTTTATGTACCAGGCATGCAGCCAGGGACAGTCGCTGTTTCCAGCCGCCGGACAGCGTCCCGGCCAACTGCTTTTCGCGTCCGCCGAACCCGGTTGTCCCGATAATCTCCCGCACCGCTTTTCTCCGTTCCGGGACGTTATACAGCCTGGCAACCAGTTCGATGTTTTCAGTCACGGTAAGGTCTTCATACAAGCTGAATCTCTGGGTCATGTAACCAACCCGCCGTTTGATGGCATCCTGTTCTTTAAGAATATCCAGCCCCAGGCAGGTGCCGGCGGCGGAATCCGGCGTCAGCAGACCGCAGAGTATCCGGATGAACGTGGTTTTGCCGCTGCCGTTGGGACCCAGGAAACCATATATCTCGCCTTTTTTCACCTGCATGGAGATGCCGTTGACAACGACTTTTCCGCTGAAGCTTTTAGTTACATTGGAAACGTCGATGACAAAATCAGTTTTCGCAACTCCAGTTGTGAGTTCAGAATTCATTTGTCTCCGGCTTTCAACAATTTTACAGTTACCGGCATTCCGGCATTTACTTTATAGGCGCATTGCGGATCAACATCCGCTTCAATCATGAATACCAGTTTGGGATTGCTGTCCCGGCTGTAAATCACCGGCGGCGTGAATTCCGGCTTCTGTGAAATATTGCCGACCTTCGCCTGATATTTTTCCTGACTGCCATCCGGATAGAATTCAATCTTATCTCCGGCATGAATTTTCTGCATATTGGGATAAGACACGAAAAATCTTACTTTCATATTCGCCGGCGGAATCAGCATTATGACAGGATTTCCGGCGGCGGCATATTCCCCCTGGCGCATGAGGGTATCAAATACAAAAGCATCCTGAGCCGCGCTGACAAAACGCTGTTCCAGCCGCCATTTGGCTCCGGCAAGAGCGTTTTCGGCGGCTTTTACCGCTTCTCTGGCTGATATCACCCGGTCTTCGCGGGCGGGAAGCTGCGCTATGATCAGATTATGTTTCGATTCGGCAAGATCCCACTGGTTTTGTATCTGGAGCCACATGGACGTATCGTAATCTTTGGTGGCAATAATGTTCTTTTCAAAAAGTATACTGTTTCTGTCATGAACAATTTTGGCCAGATTGCAGGTTGCCTCGAGTTTTGAAATTTTATCTTTCATCGCGTCGAGCTCCTCCGGCCTGGCTCCTTTGAGCAGATCCTTCAAATCGGATTGGGCCTTGCGCAGATTGGCTTCGGCTTCAGCAACGGCCGCTGCGTATTCGGTACTGTCCAGATCGAAAAGCTTAGCGTCTTTTTTCACGAAATCGCCCCGGTCAATGTATATCTTCTCCAGCCGGCCGCCAAGCACCGGTGAAATATAAACCATATCCGCTTCGACATAACCCTGGAAGCCTTCCGGCGGACGATTGCATCCCGTCACCGTCAGCAGAGTTGCGGCAGCGGTCAGGAATCCTGCGATTGTAAAAATATGTTTCATGTATGACTCTCAAATGGTAAGCGTTTTTATGATCTTTCCGGCAAGCAGTTTGATATTTTTGCCGACAAAATCTTTTTGCCCGGTAAATCCTTCCACCATCGGTTTGTTAAAAAAATAAATGCATTGCCCGACGGTTAACATGCATAACGCGCTGATTTCGTCCTCCGTGGTCTGGCCGCCTTTCAGTTTTCTCACAATTTCTTTAAGTCTGGCAAGCCTGGGTATCATTTTGTGCTCCATGATTTCCGGCAGCAGCGGCGAAGGTGAAACCATTTCATGTATGATAATTTTGTAGCGGTATTTGTACAAAGGATTTTCGGAGGAGGTGCATTTCAGAAATGATTCAATCCAGTATTGCAGATATTCCTCAGGTCTCATTTCAGGCGTCCGGTCCTTTACAACCAGGTCAAACGGATCGGCAATGTTAAACACAAATTCGATTACTTCGCGGTACAGAGCTTCCTTGCCGCCGAAATAATAATTGATTGCCGCCAGATTGGCTTTTGCTTTGTCGCAGATATCTCTGACCCTGGCAAGGTGATAGCCTTTGTCCGTGAATTCATCTATCGCCGCATGAAGTATTTTATC
>CAIJKT010000078.1 GCA_903821255.1 uncultured Lentisphaeria bacterium
AAGTATCCGCCATGTCTTTGATCCAGTCCGGGTCCATCGCCATGCCGTACAGCATGTGTTCATGGCCGCACACCGGATGCATCAATTCAAAGACATTGACGCCTTCCCAATTAAAGTAGCGGTTTTTCGCTTCGGCATGTTTTTTAGTTTCCCTGTAGGCTTCAAAATTGATCCGGTCTCTGGCCGGCTTCAGCAGCGGTTTGATTTTCTCCTCCCAGGCGGTTCTTTCCTTGACCATGAAGTCAACGTGTTCCGGCGTCGCGTTATGCAGTTTGTGGCGGCGCAGCAGCGCGCCGTTGCCGTCGCGTTCCAGAATGGTTTCTTCAGTTTCCTCCACGACCTCATTTTTAAAATCCACCTTGGCGGTCATTTTGAAAACCCAGGCATTTTCCATGTCAAAGCCGAAATGGTCAGCCAGATTCTCGTCCGGTTTGACATGGCCCTGTTCCTGCCAGCGCTTCAGGGTGTCGCCCCAGAAGTGTTCATAGAGTCCGATGCGGTCAACTGGTTTGTGCTGAATAATCCTGGTTATGCGTTCTTTGCCGGTCATCCTGTCCATCATAAAATCACCTGTTGGTTAATTATTTACTAAATATTTTAGTTGATGTTTCAGGTTTTGTCAATCCTGGAAAGCAATTTTCCCAAATTTTTGTTTGTGCCGGAGAATAGCCGCCAATAAAAAAGGCTCCGGGTTTTGAGGCCCGGAGCCGTGATGATCCTCGCTTAGGAGAAATCTTACATGATTTCGCCCATCTGCTGATAGAACTTCATGCGGCGTTTCGCATCTTCTTCAGCACGCTTGAATATTGCTTCCGCTTCATTCGGAGCTGTTTTGAACAAGGTGGTGTACCTGCGTTCGCTGCGGATGAAATCCTGATAGCTGCCGGTGGGTTCTTTGCATTCCCACTTGAACGGTTTTGCGTCCATCGGATTGTAACGGAAGAGCGGCCAGTAACCGGCTTCAACCGCGCGTTTCTGTTCGAGCTGGCTCTTCATCATGTCAATGCCGTGAGCAATACATGGAGAATATGCCATAATGATGGACGGGCCGTTATAAGCTTCGGCTTCCTGGAATGCCTGGAGCAACTGATTACGGTTGGCGCCCATGGCGACAGACGCGACATAGACATTGCCGTAGCTCATGCACATGAATCCGAGGTTTTTCTTGGTCAGGCGCATGCCGGCGTTGGCGAACTGCGCCACCGCGCCGATCGGGGTGGACTTGGAAGCCTGGCCGCCGGTGTTGGACTATACTTCGGTGTCCAGCACCAGGATATTGACGTTGCGGTTCTGCGCCACGACATGATCGAGGCCGCCGAAACCGATGTCATACGCCCAGCCGTCGCCGCCGATGATCCAGACGCTCTTGTCCACAAAGTAGTCTTTAAGCTCTTCAATCTTGGACAGGATTTCTTTGGATTCGCCGGAAGCGGCTTTAATCGCTTCGGGCCGGAGAGCCGCCGCCGCTTTTTGCGCGGCAATGGATTCGGCGTCTTTCTTGTCCCAGAGTTCCAGCGATTTGCCGAGAGCATTCTTCAGGCTGTCAGTAGTGCCGGCTTCCAGAATGCGCTGAACGCTGGCTTTCAACTGTCCGCGATTCTGATCAACGGCCAGTCTCATGCCGTAACCGTATTCGGCATTGTCTTCAAAGAGGG
>CAIJKT010000079.1 GCA_903821255.1 uncultured Lentisphaeria bacterium
CATCCCCGTCTATTATTATTTCTTCTTTGGTTTGCGATGCGATAAAAAGCGACGCGTCTTTCTTGAAATCAATCATCTTTTCATCATTTATCTGCGCAATTCCAACTATTTCCCCTGAATCGCAGTCGGCTACGCTCTTGACCGGAAAACGTTGAGAGCCGCTTTTCATAGCCTCTATATTTTTAAACATCACCTTCGTGGTGGACAATGTGAGCGTTGGAGGTGTTCTGGCTATTCTTACTGCGCCTGACAATTCATTGCTGGAACTGTTCTGTATTGTTGTTACTATGTCAGGCAGCCCTTCAGCGCTTCCGAGTGTAACCGAGATATTGGTTTCTCCTGTAAAATCACGCAATACCCCGTTTTTCAGCATAGACTCAATGACCGGTAGATTTGAGCGCGAGCAAACCAGATAATTTGGCGCTTTTCCGAAGGGTATTACGGCTTTGCCATTTTCCTTCTCGATATTTATTTGGTTTCCCATGAAATCATAGAGTTTTTCGATTGGAATTGAGGCGTCAACTTCAAGCTTTCCAATAGACAGTCCCTCTTCAAGTTTTAAATACCAATATGGAACCACTACCGAGCCGCCTTTTTGAAATGCATGTGCCTGCATCTGTTCACTGACATTTAATTTTCCCAGAGGCTTGGTTTCATCTATCATCCTGGTCATCGCGTTGTAGGATGGATAAATTATTTTGGGACTGCGCCAGTGGTCTTTCATCATGGTATGCACGTTATATGCCTTGTAATCGGTAAAGTCGCCGACAGAAAACCAGAAACTTATTTTCATGCCCAGGGATATTTCTATAATTGTGGCACGGACTGCGTTTACTGCGGCATCCAGTTCAGACTTGTTGAATCCAAATGAATTCGGATTCATCATCTGGTTATACTCGCCATACTGATTGTTTTCATCGTCGAAGAAGTCATTGGAGCAATTTGCGCTTTCTGTATTATAAAAATAGAGTGGAGACTTTCTTTTGGCCTGTTTTTCGATGTTCTGCCTGGCCTGTGTCATTGTCTTTGTTATTTCATTTTTCTTTTCCTCGGGGAACATGCCCCGATAAAAATGCCACGAAACCCCGTCAACATTATCCATCAGCCCTCTTTTCAACATGCCGCTGAAATATATCTGTTTTTCTTCAAGCTGGCCTTTGCCGTTGACATTTGCGATTGCATCTGCCGCCTGGTCAAGTTCCTTGAAGATTTTGTACATTTTCAACTGCATTTCAGAGACTTCATTCAAATATCTTTCGGCAACGTCCCCCGTTAATCGCGTTGACCCTAAATCAGCAATCAAAAAAGGCTCATTAAGAATTTCCCATATATTGATTTTTCCCTTGTATCGCTCAACCATTTTGCGGATAAATTCCAAAAAGTCCTTTTCTTTGGGCATTGGAAAGCCTGCTTGTGTAGTAGTCGCATTATCAATCCCCCAGGCTGGCATGTTCTCTTTTCTGTGATAGATACTGCTTACCACAAGCATCTGACACATCTTGCGTGCATAGGCTTCATTTATATTCTGATCTTTGAATTGCGTATTCCAGTTATAAACATTTTTATTCGGTTCGGCTGTCTTCCAATTGATAAATACCCGGCTCCAGTGTGCTCCGGTTCCAGCGTAAACATTCCATTGCTGCTGCATAATTGCAGGATCGGATGAATTCGGCCCTAAGCATACCCCGAAAAAACTGTCCGGATGGAACTTGCCGTCTTCCCGTTTTCCAACGCGCGCCATGTGCATCTCATGTGAATCAAGAAGTAGTGATTTTGAATTGTAAAGGGCAGTTTTAACCTTGAAAAAGCCATACTTAGGCGCTGTCAGTTTAAAGTTTTTCAAAAGAGTTTCGCGTGGTTGTAAACTGAATTTCTCTTCCTGGCTTTTCAATATTTTTCCAAACTGGTCAACAATCA
The DNA here is from genome assembly GCA_903821255.1 of uncultured Lentisphaeria bacterium. The sequence goes on from CAIJKT010000079.1 coordinate 1,918, forward strand.
AAATCTTGCATAAATAATCTTCCGCCTGAGCTCCAGGATTGCTTGCGCCTACGCTATACTCAAGTTCTTCATTGTCAAAAAATATATTCCCATATTTGCCGGTATTGGCCGCCACGCAGGGCTTGCTTTTCATTGCATAAGGTGAAAGAGTTCCCTTTTCCCACTGTGCGCAGTCTACGTCAATGGCCGATCCACCTGGATTTTCTATCCAGCATCCGAAAATATTATTCTTGCCTATTGTCGGATCTGCTGTATACGGCTTCAGATCATCTGTCAGGCTGTAACGTTTCCATTCTCCTGTCAACTGTACTTCCTTTTTACTGGCTCTCCAGCGGTTTTCCCCCATTTTGAGGATTGCTTTTGCGCCGGACTTTGAAGAGCGCATATAAACCGAAAAAGTATATTGCGATGGAAGATCGTCCAGCTTTTTTGTCCGGAAATATGCATGTTCCCCTCTGAGGACTGCGTAGTGGCTTCCTTGAAATGCACTGCCAGCTTCCCAGGCAAAAAGATTCCCGGTGGTCGCCCGGTCGAGACCTAGTTCAAAACTGCTGTCTTCTATCATATTTTCGGCAAAGACAGAACTGGCTGACAGGATGAGGATGAAAAACATTTTTGCATTACGTAACATATTGAGCCCTTTGATTTAAATGTGAAATTAGTTTAAATATTTAGTCTTTTATTTACTGTGGCCAATTTGCTGCCCGCATTTGTCCTGTCAGAAATTCACGATAATTTAATCCGTCGCTGTTGGCAGGCTTAGGTAGAATTTTGCTTGACATATAAAGATTAAAATAAATACAAGCCACGACCAGAACTTACCTGAATGATCAGTAAATGTCCTAAAAAACTATGGACTGCACTTCTTCCTGTTTGTTGGTTTCTACTGTCATTGTTTGCATAAGAATCTCTATATTCTATATAGTTCTCTTCAATAAAACTGGAATTTGCGTTTTACTTATTTTTAATTATAGCTGCCCGATAAAATCCAGAACCGCCGTCACTTCCTGATTCAATTTTGGTGTCTTTTATTTTGTCCGAGCCGCAAAATAAAAATCGCCGTAGCATTTCGCAATCACGGTGTCTCCTAAACCATATTCTCCTTTGATGCTTTCATTGTGCCCGTCAAGAAAGGTCATGCTGACTTGTTTACTGTGGGGGTATATAATCCAGCGGTTACTGGTGTTGTATTGTCCGCCAAACCCCCAATAGTATACATTAAGTGAACCGCCCCACATTCCGCAAAGAATCAGAGGCAGATCTGATGGTCCGCTATATTTACGCGTTGAACCGCTATTTTTAACCTTTGCCCAATACGACAAAGGCCTTGCGCATAATCCAGCGCCCCGCGTGCCGTCACCTGTTAAATTAGTTGCATATGTGCCTGCTCCATTCTGGTTCGAAAATCCCCAAAAAATAGATTCATCTAATGAAGGACATCTTAATGTTTTCATGGCTTTCACAGACTGCTTTTCGAGATTCGCATTATCTAGAGATAATTTTTTAGCGTTGGAAAGTGGCAGATATACTCTTCCGTCTGCGGTCTTGTCTAAAGTCCAGGTAGTAGGAAGCATATCATTGAAATCGTTGCAGTACAGCATCAAGCCCAAGTGATGTTGTTTTTCATTGCTAACACAGGAAATCGCGCGTGCCTTCTCTCTTGCCTTGCTCAGCGCCGGCAGCAGCATTCCAGCCAAAATAGCGATAATAGCGATCACTATAAGGAGTTCTATCAATGTAAAATTATTGATAATCAACGACTTGCGTCTTTGGCGGCACCCGTTGTTTACTGAGTCTTGCATGATGGCTGGCATCGTGCGATTTTCGCCATGTCTCTTTTTACAAACTGTTCGTTTGTTTTCCGGTAATAAGTTGTTCATTTATTCAAACCCCTTCTTTTATGATTTTGCTTTCTTTGCTGACATATTTTTCCGTTTTCATTATAGACTACTAATCAATTTTCGCAAACTTCAATTGAATTGATATGAAACCAAACCTTAAGTGTGGATGAGCACTAGGAATGGCCGGATTTTGAGCATTTAAAATGGCCGGAAAACGGTCATTTAGTGCTGAGTGCGCATAATGCTGGCCGGTTGCCTGATAACAGGCAATCGGAAACATAGTTTTTGGCGTGTGTAAAG
>CAIJKT010000080.1 GCA_903821255.1 uncultured Lentisphaeria bacterium
ATCGTCAAACAGCCCCAGCAATTCCTTCTGAAGCCCGTTGACTGTGCGCCATGGATTTAACAAACTCCAATTGTCATTTAACCTTGCTAACATTTTACACCTCCTGTTTTTCCGGTTTTCCGGTTTTATACTATCTGGTAAAGGTAACAGCAAAAGTCATGCCAAATTATCAAACAAGCTGGAACGCAAGTAAATCCTATACTGCTATAATTATAACCATACTTGCGACATTATTCAAGCGGAATCCTCATAGTTAACAGGTGAGACATAAAGGCGCATTTATTTTCATAAATCACTGAGACATATTGTCTCTGTGTGTTTGCAATGATTCCCTCTGCGGGCTATATTTATTGATAACCGGCTAAACCCGCACGCAACGTATTGATATGAATTTACGGAGTTGAAAGTTTAAGATGAAAGCTGGAGAATTCACCGAGTGCCCGCATTGCGGCCAAAGTACAGCGCTCAAGGAAAAAGTCCTGATGGACGGCTGGACCAATGTCGGAAAAGTGCTTGCCTGCGCCATCTGCGGAGAGAAAATTGCCGACATTCCTGAACCGCAGACCGCCGTGGCCGAAAAAGGCAAAGCGCTGTCCGGATTCGCCGCGCTGCTGCATACGGAAGCCGAGGAAAAACCGGAAATCAAAGTCAATGATGATGAAAAACAGTTCTGCCGCGACTGCGCGCACTTTATCGCGCACCCGTTTCTCAGCCGTTGCACCCTGCATAGAAAAGAAGTGAATCCAATGGACGACTGTCCGGATTTCAAGCCCAAACCCCAAGAGGTATAAATTGATCAGCAGCCCGTTCCGCACCAAAGCCGAAAAAATGGATGCCTTTTCCCGTGTTGACATCTATCCGGTGATTTCCTCCGAGTTCACCAACGGCCGCGACGTTTTAGATGTGCTGCGCCAAATCGCCGGGGGCGGAGCAAAAATCGTTCAGTTGCGGGAAAAGAATAAAACCAAAGCTGAAGTTTACCGGCTGGCGGTGGAATACCGCAGAATCACTGCTCAGTTCAATATGCTGCTGATCTTGAACGATCATCTTGATATCGCCCTGGCGGTTGACGCCGATGGAGTCCATCTGGGGCAGGATGATCTGCCGCTGGCTCCGGCAAAAAAACTCGGCTTTAATCTGATCATCGGCAACTCCACGCATAATCTTGAAGAAGCGCTTGCCGCGCAGGCCGCCGGCGCTGATTACATCAACATCGGCCCGATTTATCCGACCGGCACCAAAGCCGTCGCCTGCGGCGCGATCGGCCTGGAAACGCTGAAAACCGTATCCGCCAGGGTATGTATGCCGTTCACGGTGATGGGCGGCATTAAAGCCTGCCATATTCCTGAACTTCTCGCCTGCGGCGCCGCAAAAATCGCGATGGTTACCGAAATCACCCAGGCCGATGACATCCGCGCCCGCGTCACAGAACTCCGCAGTTTATTTGCCTGATATCTATAATTTAAGAATGGATACTGGCGGAACAAAATGTGCCTTCTTTTTAAATTTTGCTGATTATTGCCCATATTTATATCCAGAGCATTTATTTTTATTAAATAATATGTATTACATATTGACATATATGTATTGGCGCATTATAATTTTAAAATAAACAATGAAGGAACTGTGAAGATGTTCACTCCGATAAATCAGGAACCATTGACCGATCAAGTTGAGAAAAAGATTCATGAGTACATAAAAGTCAACCGGCTGCGCCCCGGAGACAATTTTCCAAAAGAGGAAGAGATGGCGGCGATGCTTAAGATCAGCCGTCCGGTTGTCCGCGAGGCATTGAGCCGTGTGCGGATGATGGGGTTGGTGACATCGCGGAAGCGCCGCGGCATGGTTGTGGGCAAGCCAACGACTTTCAGTACTATCGCAAAAGTAATTAATCCCGATTATATGGACCAGGATGAGCAGCAGGATTTCTTTAATCTGCGTATCACTATTGAGCTTGGGTTGTCTGATATCCTTTTGATGAATATCACTCCGGGCGATATCGTGGAACTTGAGAAAGTGGTTAAACTGGAAGAGAGTAATCCGGCAGATTTCAAGCTGTATATGCGCTGTGACTATCAGTTTCACGCGCTAATCTATAAAGCCACCGGCAATAAATCTCTGGAAGCATTTCAAGGTCTTCTCTATCGCTTCTTTTCGGATATTAAGGCAAGAAAGGCGCTTGCCACGAAGGATTTTGCGGAACGATTCTCTGATCCGCAGAAAACAACTCATCGCGACGTTCTAGAAGCGATAAAAAGCGGCGATCCGGAGAACGTCCACCGGACAATGCGTAAACATCTCAGTTTCTATCTTCAAAAAATGAAGACTGGCAAGTGAGCTGAACCGATTTTAACAGGAAAATAGTTATATTTGGAAACAAAGCAGATGATCCAATCAAAAACATTTGAAATCAAACGGCGCTTTATTTGCGATACCGCAGTTATTGGCGGCGGAACCACAGGAATAGCAGCAGCTATTGCTTCCGCCCGGAACGGGGCATGTACCATGCTGATTGAAAATCGCGGCCATCTGGGCGGTACCGCCACTGTAGTCCCGTCCTGGATGGGGTTTCATGCCCCGGACGGTTCGCAGGTGGTAAAAGGTATTCCGCTGGAATTGCTAACCGCGCTTCAAGCCAGGGGCGGGGCCACCCCGTTATATCCCGATCCCATCTGCGGCAGCATGGCGGCCGTTAATACGCACTGGTTGAAAATCGTTGCTGACGAGAAGATTAGAGATTCAGGAGTGCAGTTGCTTCTGCATACCAGATTTGTCGGAGTGGAAAAAACCGGCCGGAATATTTCCGGCGTATATCTTTGGGGCGGCGAGGGGCTGATTTACGTTGACTGCAAATTTGTGATCGACTGTACCGATACTGGCGTCGCAGCGTTGGAGTCCGGCGAGAAAATGATCCGCGGCAGAGCCATTGACGGCAAGGTTCAGGTATCATCCTGGACGTTTGAAATCGGGAATGTGGATTTTCCGGAATTATCCGCTTACTTCACTGAATATCCCGACGACCTCCGGCCATTTCCATTAAAAGATGCCGCTGCACACGTCCGTACCGTTTTGACTCAGGATGCTTTTGTGATGGGGGCCTTTACGCGACTGGTCGCCCGGGCGAAAGAAGACGGTATGCGGCTGCCGCGCAATAATATGCCCGGGGTGGTTTTTCCGGTCGCCGGAAAATTTGTGACTGTCGCCAGCCGGGTCGAAAATGTGGATACGTCCGACAGTTTAGCCTACACTCAGGCGGAAAGCACAGGCATCACCCAGGTTGAAATCTGGCTCGAGTTTCTTAAAAAGTATGTGCCCGGTTTCAAGAACTGCACCTTATCCGACACCTACGGCTCGATTGGTATTCGCGAAACTAATCACATGGTTGGAGTATATACCCTTACCGCTGAAGATCTGCTCAGTGGACGGCGTTTCGACGATGTAATTGCGCTGGGAGGTTATCATCTCGACATCCATTCGCCGGATCATGACGGCATAGAAACCAGATTCCCCGCCATATATATGATTCCGTACCGTGCTTTGCTGCCGCTGAACACCGGCAATCTGCTGGTGGCCGGCCGCGCGATTTCCGCAACCCATGAAGCACAGGCGTCGACCAGAGTGATTCCGATCAGCATGGCGGAAGGCGAGGCTGCAGGTACTGCGGCGGCGCTCTGTGTCGCCGCAGGCGTCTCTGCCGGAAATGTTTCAATGGAAGAGTTGCAACGCAAGCTGTCAGGCGCCGGTGCGCTGATCAATCAGCAACAATAAAACAGGAATGAGTTTTGATGATAAAAACGTCAGACAATTTTGTGCTGGAAAGCGCAATTTTCCCCGGAATTGTCACTGCCGCGGAGCTTGATGAACTGGTAGCTGGAAATATTGCTGAGATTGAACTGTGCTGCGTCCGACACCGGTTTGATTACCATGATCCGGAGTGCGTCGGAAATATTTCCAAAGATATAAAATCCCGCGGAATTGCTGTTGCATCAGTGCATCTGCCTTTTGGCCCGGCGCTGGATATCAGCAACCGTGACCGGAAAATACGGACATTGGCGCTTGACGAACTTAAGACGGTCGTTGCTCTGTCCATGGATATGGGGGCGGACATAATGGTAATTCATCCCGGGGTGCATCTGGAAGATGGCGAAAACCGCAGTGAACGGCTGGAGACTGCCGCAGCGTCGATACGGCAATTGCTGGCGCAACTGCCGTCAACCGGCTTTACGCTGGCGGTGGAAAATCTGCCGCCCGGATATTTGGGGGAAACCGCTGTTGAATTACGGCGGTTGATTGATATGGTCGACGACGGGCGTACCGGATTCTGCCTGGACACCGGGCATGCGCACCTGACTGGTCAAATGACGGCATTGCTGCAGTGCTGCGGCCGCGAACTGGTCAATATCCATGTCCATGACAATTGCGGTGACGGCGACCGGCATCTGGCCCCGGGGCAGGGAACAATTGACTGGCCGGCACTGATGCTGTCGCTTCAGGTGTGCGGCTATGCCGGGCCGCTGACCTGGGAGATCGTCAATGAGGGCGATCCCGTAATACGCAGAAAGATATTGGCGCAATTCAATTCAGGACGTGAAGAATTCTGGATTAATAAGGAGGAGTTATGAAGATCAATCTGGCAACAGACTCCCGGATTTTTTGCAGTAATTGCAGCGTGGAATTTCCCGCCCCGGAAATTGCCGGTTTTGCCGGCGGTGCGGGATATGGCGATACCGGCCTTTTCGGCAACCAGATGGCCTCGGTGGTGCGGCTGGACGACGCGTCTTTCCGGGTTTATCTGACCAGGAGATTATGGTTTTCCGACCGCACGACCAGGATGGATATCGGCTATATTGACACTCCGGCGATAGCGGCCTGGCCGGACATTAGGACGAATTTCAAGCAGTTGCGGCTTACCGGCCTGCCGGAAGGTTGCAGTTGCTCTCAACCGTATGTCATCCGGCGCGATAACCGGTTCGAGTTGTTCTTCTGGGTTCATGGCACCGGAATGATCCGCTATGTCAAATGCGTCAGTGAGAATGGAATCGATTTCCGGATAATCAATCTGGATAATCCATGTTTGTATCATCCATGCGACCAGGCAATACGTACCGACAGCAGCTCCGATGGTTTTCTGACCGTGAAAGATCATTTGCGACAGGCGAAAACCGCAATCAGCAACGAGTTGAAACAAAAGATTTCCAATGATGCCACCACGGTTTATTTCGATGCAGATGCCGGTATATATGTAATGTTCTCCGTTTTGCTGCTGCGTTCGGACATGGCCCCGGAACGGCGGGTGGATTACGACAATGCGGCGAACTGGCTGAGGGTGATCCACCGGCGCACCAGTTGCGACGGCATCGAATGGAGCGGCCCGGATATCGTGCTGCTGCCGGAGGCCGGCGAACGTGACGATCTGCAATTTTACGTGCTGCAGCAGTTGAAGCAGGCTGACCGGCTTTGCGGACTGGCCGGATATTATCCGGTTCATGATCAGGTTATGGATCTGGAGCCGATGGTCAGCCGCGATGGCGGCCGCAACTGGATCCGCAATCAGCGGCCGTGGCGGCTGCGCGACCGGATTCCGGGTTGTGACTGGCCGGTGCAGATGCTTTTCCCCGGCGGCATGATCGAGGCCGGCGGCTGGATATGGATGGTGGCGACCGCATTCAATTCTCAACACAATCAGGGCGGGAAGCTGGAACCCGGCGAATACCGTCAGGAAAATATAATTATGCGGCAGAGGGACGACCGGTGGGCTGGCTTGATTAATCAGAACGGTCACGGCGAGATCATCACCGGGCCGATACAGTATGAACAATTCCGGCTGGAGACTGAAGCGCATGAGAAAGTTGAAGTAAGCCTGCTGTCGCCATATGGCAATGAATTAACCGCCTGCGGCCGGGTTGCCGCTGACGGCGCAATCGTATTTTTGGACGGAAGCGATTCCATTTATACCGGGGAATGGGTTCGGATGAGATTGCGTTTTGATACCACGGTCTATAATCTCAACAGTGTAAACAGATAGCCATTTTTATAAAAAAAGAAGGAATAAAATTATGAGAGCGCCAAGGAAAAGTCTTGTGCTGGAAAAACTCCGTGCCGGAGAAACCGTTTTTTCGTTTAAGCTTAACTTGAATTGTTCGCGTCCGGTGGAAATTGCGGCGTTGTCAGGATATGACTGTGTATGGATTTGCAATGAGCATGTTCCTTCCGATTATTCCATTATGGAAAAACAGATACTGGCGGCCAAAGCTTACGGTATTGATTGCATGGTGAGGGTGCCGCGCGGTTCTTACAGCGATTTGATAAAACCGCTTGAAATCGATGCCTCCGGAATTATGATTCCGCATATAATGAGCGCTGAAGACGCGAGGAAAATAGTGTGGCAGACCAGATTCCACCCGGTCGGCCGGCGTCCGGTGGACGGCGGCAATGCTGACGGCATGTTCTGTATGCTGCCGAATGATGAATATTATAAATTTGCCAATGAAAACCGGTTTGTGGTTATCCAGATTGAAGACCCGGAGCCGATGAATGAATTAGACGCAATATGTTCCATTGACGGCATAGACATGATTTTCTTCGGGCCCGGAGATTTCAGCCAGGGTATTGGTACGCCCGGAGATTTCAGTAATCCGAAAATTGCAGAGACCAGGAAGCTTGTTGCTGAAGCTGCCCGCCGGCACGGGAAATTCGCCGGTACCGTAGCTGCGCCGGCAACGGTTGAAGAATATGCGGGGATGGGATATCAATTCCTTAATATCGGTGCCGACGTGATTGGACTCGGTAATTACTGTAATGAACTGCAGGCAAAGCTCAAGTCAATTAAGATTAATAAAATCAACAGTATTTATTGAGCCGGATAATCTGCATCATCATAATGAATATCTCATAAAGTAAGGATGCCGCGCTTAAAAAAATATGAAACAACGTGTAATTATTAACCATTTAAGGAATGTGACTATGAAGAAAAGAATGGCCATATTGTCAATTCTGATTTTGTCGGCGCTGCCGTGGCTTGCATCTGCGGTTGAGCCTGTAGTGACCGGGAAGCGAGGATTTACCCTCGATGTAGGCCGGGCTGACAGAGCGGTGTTGAAGGAGCTGTCTGCGCAATGGAATGTCAATCTGATCCGTTACCATATGCGCAGCCGGTTTCTTGCAGACCGCAAAAAAAATACTGATGAGCAGGCCTGGAAAGAAATTGTCGCCAGTCTCCCGGAGATTTTAGATAATGCCCGTGAATTCGGCATTACCGTGGTACTCTGTATCCAGGGCGGACCGCCCAATGATCTGACTCGCAAATATCCAGCCGGCAAAGAACGGCAGGCTGCATTCTGGGATGACTCTACTAATCTTGATAATCTGGTCAAATGCTGGCGCGAAATTGCTGCTTTATGCAAGGACCGTCCTGAAGATATCTGGTTCGACATTCTCAATGAACCCCTCGACTGGCGCGACATGCCCGGCTATACCCGTAAATGGCCTGTCTGGGCACAGACGATTGTCGACAACATACGGCAGATTGACACTGTTCATCCCGTAGTCATTGAGCCGGGACCCGGCGGCCTGTGCTGGGGCTTCAAGGATTTCCCGATGCTCAACGGGCGTCCGCTGATCTATTCGCTTCACTGCTACCAGCCTCACGCCTATTCGCATCAGGGAGTGAAGAACCTGCAAGGCACCGATCTGGCCAAAGCATATCTGCAAATCCAGAAAACGTGGCCGGGAAAATTCAGCGACGGCGAGGGCGGTTACTGGGACCAGAAACGGCTTGAAGAGGAACTGGCCCCGGTCATTGCGTTTCAGAAAAAACATCAGGTCCCGATATATGTCGGGGAATTCAGCGTGGTGCGCTGGGCGCCTAACGGAGCAGGATTTCTTAAGGACAATATAGAGCTTTTTGAAAAATACGGCTGGGCGTGGACTTTTCATGCTTTCCGTGAGAGCCATCTCTGGAGTCTTGAACATCCGTCTGTATTCGGGACTCATACTGACCAGAAAGTAGAAGGTACGACCGACCGCGGCGTGGTTATACGCGACTGTCTCCGCAGAAACAAGGTTACCGGCGGTCCGGCCGCTCCACCAGTGAAGGCGGCGCCCGCGCAAGTCAAGGTCGATCCGGCGGAAACGGTAAATGTCAAGGCGGAAAAAGCGATATTGTCGGACCATAAGATTTCTCAATGGACCGGCGGTACCGATTTAAATCAGATTCAGGTTTTCGGCCCAGGCAAAGGGATGCCTGCTTACGGGGCATTGCAACCCGGCAGTATAGTAGTTCGCTTCAATGGCCGGCAACTGGAACCGGACAAGGATTATGTGGTAGATTACAACTGGGGCAAGATCGCTATTGGTCCGCAGCCGTCTGTGAAGGCCGGAGACATCGTGGAAGTCGATTATGCATACCATCTCCGCCGGGTCGATTCGCTGGTGGCTGACAATGATGGAACGGAATCTCTGATTAAAGGCAAAAGCCATTTGAACGTACCTGAAATTCCCGCACTGCGTTCAGGACAGCGCCGTTTGTCCAATATTTTTGTTGATTACCGGTGCGCCGACGGCGTTGGCGATATTTTCCCGGTAAAAGCGACTGCTGTCGAAGCCGTCACCGCCACAACCAGCGGAAAGATTCCCCGGACTATGGAGAAAATACGTTCCGGGCAGCCGGTTAAGATCGTCTGCTGGGGGGACAGCGTTACCGCAGGCGGCAATGCCACTCCCGGCAATGATTATCCTGCGGTTTTTGCCCGGATGTTAAAAGAAAAGTTCCCGTCGTTGCCGGTAACGGTCAAGACCGTGGCGGTGGGCGGTTCCCAGTCCAGGCAGTGGCTGGAGCCGGAAAAATACCCGTTTAATGGTAAAACAGACATCTGCCGCTGGGAAAAAGTTGCCACCGAAAAGCCCGATCTGATTACCCTGGAATTTGTCAATGACGCATGGATGAACGATGCTCAAGTCCGGCAGAATTATACAGAGATTGCCTCCAGGGCAAAGGCGCTGGGCGCGGAACTGATTCTGATTACACCGCACTTTACGATGCCGGCGATGATGAAGATGAAATCACTCCGGAGCCGTGAAAGCCGCCCTTATGTGCTGGCGTTGCGCGAATTTGCACGGGCGAACAACATTGCTCTGGCGGATGCGTCAACCCGCTGGGAACATCTTGCCGACGAAGGGATACCCTACGTCATTTATCTTAAAAACTCTATCAATCATCCGGAAGACAACGGACACCGGATATTTGCGGAAGAACTGATCATGAACTTCAATTAAAATATAGGTATCTTAAAAAGGGGAAATATCTATGAAAAAGCAAATTTTCACACTCATCGAATTGCTCATTGTGATCGCCATCATCGCTATCCTCGCCTCAATGCTGCTTCCGGCATTGAATAAAGCCAGGAAGGTCGCCAAGAACGGAGCGTGCCTGAACAATCTGAAGCAGCTTGGACTGATTCATGCCATGTATCAGGACAATAACAACGGCTATATGATGATGTTTCAGTGCGGAGCTATCCGCTGGGCGGGAGGATTGGTCAGAGATCGCTATATGGTGAATAATAAGAAGCTGCTGGGTTGTCCTGCCGCAGTTTTGACTACGGGACAGGAGATTAGTTACGGCTATAATTCGATCCTTAGTTTTGCCGCCTCGCCGCGTTTCAAGCAGTCGATGATAAAGAAAAACAGCCTGGTGATTGGGTTTGCCTGCAGCACAATCGGCACCGGCAACCGGAACGTTAATGGCGCCTATATTGTCAGTACTTTCGAATCGATTATTTTCGGGAACGGTCCTTTGTACCAGTTATATCATGATAATTATGAGTTCAGTTATATCGACGGCCATGCAGGGGCGGTCAATGGGCGGGACCTTTATCCCAGGCTTTCAACCAATACCACTTACATTCTGACGTTAAACCAGTATCTGGATCCCACAAAATAAAGGAAGGATTCAAATTTCCATACTGAATAATTTTTACATTTGTGACAGGTTTTGAATCAGATATCAGCTATATTAAAGTATAATCAAAAACTGTTGATGTAAAACTATAATTCAAGGGAAACAATATGCAGTATCGAAAATTTGGCAATACCGGAATTGAGCTTTCAACACTGGGATTCGGGGCAATGCGGCTGCCGATGAAACCGGATAACCAGGGGGTTTCTCACATTTCCATGGATGAATCGGTGGATGTGCTGTGCCATGGTTTCGAACAAGGCATTAATTATGTGGATACAGCCTACGGCTACTGCGGCGGCGAGAGTGAAATCGCCGTCGGGCGGGCGCTGAAAAACGGCTGGCGCGACAAGGTATATCTTTCAACGAAGATACCGGTATGGAAAGTCACGGAGCAGGGCGATTTCCGCCGCATACTGGAGGAACAGCTCGGGAAAATGCAGGTTGACCATATTGACTTCTATCACTTTCATTCGGTAAGCGCTGATAATTTTGAGAACAATGTGCTGAAATTCAACCTGATTGACGAAGCCATGAAGGCTAAAGAACAGGGGTTGATCCGGTTCCTGTCATTTTCTTTCCATGATAAACCGGAAAAGATGCTGCCGATTATCGACACCGGGGTTTTCTCCTCCGTACTCTGTCAGTACAATCTGCTTGACCGCGCCAATGAACCGTCAATCAAATATGCCGCGGGAAAAGGCCTGGGCGTCATCGCGATGGGACCGGTCGGCGGCGGCCGCCTGGCGTTTGCCGGCAGCATTTTCGAAGACGCGCTGGAAGGCCGCGTTTCCACGCCGGAACTGGCGCTGCGCTTTGTGTTAAGCAATCCGGATATCAACCTTGCGCTATCCGGCATGAGCACCAGGCAGATGGTGGACGGCAACGTAAAGATCGCCGGGCAGAACGCTGCATTAAGTCCGCGGGAAATGTCGAGGATACAGGAATTGCAGGAGAAATGCCGTTCGCTGGCCGATATTTACTGCACCGGCTGCGGCTACTGCATGCCCTGTCCGTTTGAATTAAATATCCCGGTCTGCCTGGAAGCGCTGATTTATCACAAAGTGTACCGGATGGAGCTCCCCGCCCGCGACAAATACGCCGCGATCGGCGGAGAATGGATCAAAGGCAAAACCGCGTATGCATGTACAAACTGCGGTGCCTGCGAAGCAAAATGCCCGCAGAAAGTCAAGATCCGCGAACATCTGGCGGAAGCCGCCGCCGTCTTCGGAAAATAACGGCCCCATATAAATAAAAAATGCGGGAGACGGTCCCGCATTTTTGTTCTCTGCAAATTTCCTGATTATTCTTTGGCCGGCTCGAATTCACCCATCTTGGCGTTGACGGTAACAGTGACCGGCTGGTCTTTCCTGACGTCAATCGTCTGGGTGCATTGTTGATTGTGCCAGGCTTTGACCATGGCTTTGCCGGAGAACGCTTTGATTTCGGTGACGATATAAAGTTCCTTGTCGCAGTTCCAGCCGACGGGTTTGCCGTCCTTCGCGTCTTCAAAATCGCCGTTCTGCAGCAGGCCGCCTTCAACGGTAATCATATCATAGTATACCCAGCGGACATCAATATTCTTTTTGTCCTTGTCTTTGGTCCAGTTGCCCTTGAGGCAGATAGTAACTTTGCCGTCATTCTCCGGCATAAACGTGAAAGAGGCCTTGATCCACTGGTCGGCCGGCAGCAGCGCAGTCTCTCCGATCAGGCTGAATTTACGATCATCTTCTTTGCCCCAGGTAATGTTCTGCAGAGAGCCGCTTTCCGGTCCGGAAACGGCTTTAAGTACGACATCTTTGCCGGAGATATCGACCCTTGCGCGAGTCTGCGGCGTCGCTTCCGCCGCCTGCATTGATGCCCCGAAAACTAACAGCATGGCGAGAGTGAACAACTTTTTCATAGTACCTTTCTCCTTCGGCTGGTTAATATTATTGCGGACGATGACAGCTAAGATATACTGCAAACAATTTCTTTCAAGTGAATCCGATGGCTCTCAAAAAATATTTAAAATAATTATATTATTCGTTGAATTTGTCTATAATCAGAATAATTTATCTATAAACAAAGGAAAAATAGAACAATGAATGATATAGATGTAAAAATACTGAATATAATTCGTGACAATGCTAAAATATCCAATGCCGACCTGGCCAGAATGGTGAACATGGCGCCGTCGGCAGTGCTGGAACGCGTCAGAAAACTGGAAAACAACGGCTATATCAGCGGTTATGAAACCCGCCTGGACTATAAGAAATTCGGGCTCAAACTCACCGCGTTTATTGAACTTCTCACCTCTGAAAGCATCGGGGCCACCGAAATCGGCTACAAACTGGCGAAACTTCCTTTTATACAGGAAATATACAGCGTGAGCGGAGATTATTGCTACCTGATCAAGGTGAGGGTGGCGGACAGTGACGCGCTTGCTGAACTTCTGAGTGAAATGGGGAAGATCAAGGGCATAAAAAGTTCGAAGACGACGCTGGTGCTTAAAGCCGTCAAAGAGTCTTCATCAATTGAACTGAAAGATTTTTGACTGGCAATTCCCGGCATAGGTTGGAATCATGGAATACCCGGCAATCGAAATAAATCAGGATGCTATCCGCAGAAACGCTTGCGCATTGACTGCGCTATGCGCCAGGCGCGGGATTGCTGTTGCCGGAGTAGTCAAATGTACCTGCGGTTCTCCGTCCGTTGCTTCGGCCATGCTGGCCGGCGGGGTGATGCAGATCGCGGATTCCAGAATAGAAAATCTGGAGCGCCTGCGCAATAACGGGATTAATTCCGGACTGATGCTCCTGCGCTCTCCGATGAAAAGTCAAATCGCTCATACGGTTAAAATCGCCGATATCAGCCTGAATTCGGAACTGGAAATAATTGAAATGCTGTCCGCCGAAGCGGCCGGGCGGCGCAAGAAGCACGATATTATCCTGATGACCGACCTCGGTGACCGCCGCGAAGGCGTGATGCCGGGAGACGTTATTCCAGCGGCCGGGGAAATCATGCGGATGCCCGGTGTCCGTCTGGCCGGCATCGGCACCAACCTGACTTGTTTCGGCGGAATACTTCCTTCGCCTGAAAATATGCAACTGCTGGCGGAGCTTGCCGTGGAAATCGAAACCGTATATAAAATAAAACTGCACTGGGTTTCCGGCGGCAACAGCAGTTCGCTGAAAATGATTATTGACGGTGTCATGCCCGCGAAAATAAACCATGTCCGGCTGGGGGAAAGCATTCTGCTCGGAAGGGAAACTGCCTATGGCGGATTACTGCCCGGAACGGAGCAGGATGCTTTTTGTCTGAAAGCTGAAGTCATCGAGTCCGCCGTCAAACCGTCGAACCCGGAGGGAATAACCGGGCTCGACGCTTTCGGCGGCGTTCCGGCGTCATCCGGCGACAACCGCATCCGGCGGCGCGTGCTGCTGGGGATTGGACGGGAGGATACGGTTCCGGAAGGCCTGCTGCCCTGCGAACCGGGGATCAAAGTGCTCGGCGGCAGCAGCGATCATCTGATTGTCGATGTCGAGGACGCGGACAGATCATACGATGCCGGCGATATCATCGCTTTCAACTTGACTTATCCCGCATTGCTCGGCTGCATGACTTCAAGTTATGTGAACAAGCATTACCCCGGCATTTGTCCCGAACCGCCAATCCGCGGAATCCGCATTGCGGGCATGCCGGTAGGCGTTGGCGCCAACCGCGCCGGATCGGAGCTTGCCCCGCGGGCGGTATGCGCTAAAAAGCTGAAAGAAAAACTTGCCGGCTCCGGACATGACGTGGAAGATTGCGGGAACATCGTCCAGCCGGTATTGTATGACGCAGCCATGACTCCGGAACAAAGAGCCGCGCTGCTGATTGACGCCAGCGACCGCCTGGCGCAGTTCACCGTAAAAGCGCTGGACGATAACCGGTTTCCGCTGGCGGTGGGCGGCGATCATTCAATCACTGCCGGAATCCTCGGCGGACTGCGGCAGCGAAGAAAAAATTCCGGCATGATAATGTTCTCGGCGTTCGGCGGATTCAACGACGAAAAAACCACCATTACCGGTAATCTGCAGGGCATGGTGCTTGCCGCCTGCTGCGACCGCTGCGGTTTGCGGATGGTTTCAATCCCCCCGGCCATGCCGGTTGAAAATATCGTCCTGATCGGGCTGCGCAATCTGGACTCCGCCGAACGCAAACTGCTGCTGCAATCCGGAATTAGAATCTTCACCATGGAGGACATTGATGTTCTCGGCATGCATGAAGTGATAATTCAGGCCTGCCGCGGACTCAGTCATTGCGCGGACGGGATTCATGTCAGCATCGGGATGAATTTCGCCGACCCGGCGGAGGCGCCCGGCGTATTGCTTGTGTCAAGGGGAGGGGTCAATTACCGGGAGGCGCATCTTGCCATGGAAACGCTGGCTGGAACCGGCATAGTCTGTTCCGCTGATCTTACGGAACTGGCGCCGGTCGATGCGGCGGATGACCCGACTGCCGGATTCGCGGTGGAACTGCTGTGCTCGCTGCTGGGGCAAAAAATAATTTAGGAAATCATCAAGCGGAAAATCGTTCTGGTTGATCATTTCCTCCAAATAACTGGATGGCTGCATTTATGAAAGAAAATAAACGGTTTACCGGGGTGCTGCTTGGTCTGGCGGCAACTTCATTCTGGGCTAGTTTCTATATTGTCGGACGTTTCCTCTTCGGCGAAGATGAAGCGAAAATAGATCCGGTCTTTCTCACCTTTGTCCGTTATCTGGTTGCCTCGATGCTGCTGACGGGGATCATGTTTTATCAGAAGAAAATGGCGGTCGTAAAGGAATGCCTGAAAAAGGACCTGGTCATTTTCATTTTCCTCGGCTTGACCGGGATTGTCGGAGAAGGCACACTGGTCTTCTATTCTTTAAAGTACACTACCGCCGCCAGAAGCTGCCTGCTGGCCAACGCCTCGCCTGTTTTTACCGTGCTGATGGCCTATTTTGCGCTGAATGAAGGGATGTCCAAATCCAAAACCGCCGGTATGCTGCTCGGCTTTGCCGGCATCAGCGCCGCAATCCTGTGCCGCGGCGGGAGCGATGCCTATATGTCCGCTTCCGCGGTCATCGGCGATTTAATGGCGCTGGCATCGGGTGTCTGCTGGGCCGCCTATACGGTCTGGGGAATGCGAGTATCCAACCAGTACGGCGGCATGGTCAGCGGTACCGTTTCGATACTGCTTGGCACGGTTTTGATGCTGCCGGTGGTTATGCTCTGCGGAAGTAATTTGTCGCTGGATCTGCCGCTGCGTGTATGGCTGGGGATAATCTATCTGGGAGTGTGTGCCAACGGCATTGCCTACATGTGCTGGTTCGCCGCGCTGAAACATTTGAAAGCCGGTGAACTCGGCGCGTTCGGCTATGTCAGCGCGGCGATGACCATGGTGCTGTCGCTTATCCTCCTTCAGGAAAAATTCAGCCTCTTATTCCTGGCCGCGCTGGCGCTGGTATTTTACGGCGTCTGTTTAATGATGAAAACGCCTGCGAAAAAAGGCGATGAGTCCAAATGATCATCAGACCTTTTTTCATCGCCGGCGACCAGTGTCCGGCATGTTGAAAAGAGCTGATTACTTCGACTGTAATTGATGGCGGAACGCGGAGGGGGACATCCCGATTTCGTACTTGAAGCGCCGGGAGAAATGGAACTGGTCGTGAAAACCGAAATGTTCCGCTATCCGGGACAGGGAATCATTGGATTCAAGCAATCGGGAGGATGCTTTTCTCATGATCTCTCCAGCCCGGAATTTCCCCGGCGTTTTACCTGTTACCAGAAGAAACCGCTGGCGGAAAAGCGAATATGACATGTTGAGACATTTTGCAACTTCAGCGAGCCCCGGACTGGTCAGGGTTCCTTCGCTTAAAAGACGGCATGCGGTCTTCCGCCATGCGATTAATTCAATGTTCTCTTTGTTGTTTTCCTGGATTTGCATTGCTTCGGCCAGTATCTGCTGCAGGCGGCAGAGACGGACAAAGGAAGTTTCCGCGGGAGCGGCGGCCGGCGGCTGAACCACTTCAAGGAATCGCTCGATCCAGTACTTGACCGGTTCGATAAACAGGACCCGGCTTTTATTGCCGGGAAAGCCTTGTGCCTGCCAGGTGTCGAAGACCGGCCCGCCGAACCACATGAAAAATTCACTCCAGCGGCTGCCGGGCCGGGGTCCGTAACTCTGGTTGACATTGGGACGGGTCCAGACCAGCATTCCTTTGCGCAGGATTGTCCTGACGCCGGTGTCATCAAAATAGTCTGCCTCGCCTTCCAGCGTGTAGACCAGCAGATAATGTGGAGTGGGGCGCAGATAGTCCGGCGGCGGGGCATGGCCATGGGTCGCCTGGCTGTTCCATTTGGTTCCGGCAAATATTATTTGCCCCAGCGGACAGTCTACCGGCTGCGGCGCATGGATGGTGAAAGACCCGCGCGTGCTGAAATATAAGTTCCTGTCTATGTTCATGTCAAAATATACATGAATATTGTCATTATAGCAATTTCCGGTTGTAATAATGATGCTAGATTTAGACCGGTTAAAACATGATAACGGCGGTTTTATTGTTGTCAAAACAGCGGAAGGGAAATATTTATGGATATGCAGAATTTTGAATTGAAGAACAGCCGGATACACGATTCTTTTTTGAAGCTTAAAAAAGAAAATATCGGGCAGATGGAAAGGAAATTAAACCTTTCCTGGAGCAACTGGGGGTTTGGAATGGAAAAACTCTCCGATACCGCCAAAAGGCTGGCAAAGGCTGAAATCGGCTATATTGAACTTCATGGCAATCACTATGGCAGGGATTTGGGTTACAAGGCGGACGAGGTCCTGAAAATACTTGGCGGCTGCGGAATAAAAGTCGCCGGAATTTGCGGGATGTTTTCGGCGGATAATGACCTTTCAAGCAATCGCGGCATTCACCGGCAGACTGCGGTTGATTATCTGCGCCGGGAGCTGGAATTTGCATCGGCAGTGAATGCATCGTACATCCTGGTCGTGCCCGGAGCCGTGGGACGGGCAGTGGCATACGATGATATGGAATTTAAACGCAGTGTCGAGACGGTCCGTTTAGTCGCGGACGAATTTTCCCGCAGAAAGATCAAAGCGGCGGTTGAGCCGATCCGCTCGGCGGAGGTCAGCATCGTCCATACAATCGCTGATGCAGTCAGGTACATTGAAGCGGTTGACCATCCGGGTATTCAGCATATCAACGGCGATGTATATCACATGCAGTCCGAGGAGTCCCATATTGCCGAAGCGATAATTGAGGCGGACAGGCGACTGGTCAATCTGCACATGGCGGACAGCAACCGGGGGGCGCTGGGCGGCGGAAGCATGGATCTGGATGCAATTATAAAGGCGCTCTATATCACCGGCTTTAATAATGGTGAATGTTTCGTGACGCCCGAACCATTGGGACCCGGCGGCGATCCTTATCCGGCGATGCATGGAAATCCCGATCAGAAGAAACTGGACGAGCTGGTCATGAAAACCGCCGCCTGCTTCAGACAGAGAGAGGCGCATGTCAGAGCGCTGGCATGATCCCGGGACGAGGAAGTCTGAATGAAATATGATGCGCTTAAAAAAGAATGTTTTAAGGCAAATCTGGAATTGCCCCGGCAGGGTCTGGTCATTTATACTTTCGGCAATGTCAGTTGCATTGATAGAATCAGCGGCGTGTATGCCATAAAACCATCCGGTGTGGAATATGGCAGAATGCGCTGGCGGGACATGGTCGTAATTGACATGGACGGGAAGATTGTCGACGGCGGTTTAAAACCGTCTTCCGATTCCAGAACCCATCTGGTTCTTTATCAGAATTTTTCTGCCGCTGGAAGCATTGTCCACACTCATTCGACCTATGCCGCGGCATGGGCGCAGAGCTTGAGAGATGTTCCATTGTACGGAACCACTCATGCCGACCATCTCCCGGCGGATATTCCATGTACTGAACTCATGCCGGATGAAAGAATAGTGAATGACTATGAAGCGGAAACAGGCATGCAAATTGTGGACTGCTTTAAAAAGCGGGGGCTGCGTCCGGAGGAAATACAAATGGCGCTTGTCGCCGGACACGGGCCTTTTACATGGGCCAAAACTGCGGCGCAGGCAGTGTATAATGCCAGAATTCTGGAAGAACTTTGCAGGATGGCCTTTCTGACTGAACAGATAAATCCGGAAGCCACGCGCCTGAAAAAATCGCTGGTTGAAAAACATTATAACCGCAAGCACGGAGTAAACGCGTATTACGGGCAAAAATGAATCTGCATGTCCATTCATCCTGAAAAAAGCCGCGGAATAGCTGCCGCCGGATAAATTTTAACTGGGAAAAATCTGTATTACAGCTATTTTAATTTAAAGTATATGGTTCTTATACATAAAAAGATATTGTATGAAGAAAATCGATTTACGCAAGGAAGCGGTGGATGCTGCCGTTAAAAGGCTGCGGAAAAAGGCATATCTGAAAACAGGTATTGCCTTGATTTTTACTGTTGCAATTTGCGGCTGGGTGGCATATGGACTGCTGAATCCGAGAATGACGGAGCGGTATAACGATTTTGCGGTAGATTCCGCGGTGGACTGGCTGGAGAATGCCGATCATGGAAAATTTGATGCCTGCAATAAAAATATTACGGACCCCGACGGCTGGTTTAATTTGTATAAGCGCGACCGGAATAGTCTGGGCAAAGTTAGATCACGCAGCCTCAGCTCCCGCGAAGAATTGCCCGCCGGCGGCAGCGGACTGAAGCGTTATGAATTGAAATTCGGCTCCAGTTTCAGCGAGTCGCCAAAAGATGTTTTGGAAAAGGTGATTGTCGAATCTGACAACCAATCCCGCTTCTCGGTCGTTAATGCCGGTTACTGGCTGTATTCTTTCCGTCCGTCCAAGTCCGAAAAACGGGTTTTAAACGATGACGAAAAACAGCGGATCAGAGCCGTGGCGGAAAATGTATTGAAGAAAGTTGCCGCCAGAGAGACAACATTTTTCAAGCAGGCCTATGCCGGGTGGGCAGAGCAGCCCGATTATTTTCACTGGAAAAGCTGGATCGCCGCCGAAGCGGCATCCGGTAAAACAATTGCCGGCCTTTATGACGCCATGTCCAAAGGCAAGCTGTCGCCGTGGAAGTTCAGCGGCATATCCGCATTTATTCCGATCGGGCGTTCCGGTTTTGAATGCAGCAGTGTTTACTACAGCTTTTCAGTAAACGCGGAAGGGAAAATAAGAAATTTTATGATACAGGTCGCCGTGGACCGGGATCTTTATCTGGATAAAGCCGCGGAATGGCAATTCTTCAGCCTGTGGTTCTGGGAAAAGAAAGAAACCAAAAAATAGCAGGAGAGCAAAATGTCTGCAAAAAGTAAAAAATCATCCGCCTTTACACTTATCGAACTCCTGGTGGTGATTTCAATCATCGCCATTCTGGCCGGAATGCTACTCCCCGCATTGCAGTCGGCCAGGGAGAAAGCCAGAACCTCCAGTTGCGCCAACAACCTGGCGTCTATGCACAAAGCCTTTGCGCTTTATCTGACTGACTGGCAGGACCGGATTTTCTGGGGTGTCGACCCCGGCAACCCCGCTTACTACATGGACATGTATGTTTACGGAGGGCGCAACAGCGGAAACGCCTATACCGGCCCGCAGGGCGACCTGTTTGAACATTATGTGCCGCGCCCTTTGAATCGCTATGTCGACAATAAACTGGCCATATTCCGTTGCCCGAAAGATATCGCACCGTCCTCAACGTGGCAGAATAACACCAAATTCGAGCAGGTGGGTAATTCTTATCCGTTTAACTGGTATCTGCGCAACACCAAAATTACTGCCGTTCCCGGCCTTTCGTCGCTGATCCTGTTTACCGAGGCTCCGGCGGTCGAAGGAAATTTATCGAGATATTCCTGGCATGGCGACAAAGTCAATGCCTGTTTTCTCGACGGCCATTTGAAGTTCTTCTGGGTCCCCCCGCAAGACAGCTCCGAACTGGTCTGGTGGCACGGACGCTCTCCCGCGCCAACCTCGGTGAACTGAACCGGCGCAATGGAGGCCTGACCTGAATTAAGGATTTTTGAGCTAACTATTGCATTTTCTCCTGAGTAACTCCGCGTTGAAGGTTCAGGAATCTGACTGGGCAATTTTTATCTGCCTCATGCTTGTTTTCTGTCTCTTTAATACAAATGCATTCGAGACCACAGAGAAACAAGCTAAAAAAACCTTAACTTAGCGCCATTCAGGGCAGACCACGATGAGTTATATGCCATTAAGAATCCTCATTATTTGTCATTTTTGAATCAAAACTACGTTCTTGAACCACACTTTGCCGGTCTTATTGCGAAAAAGTAAATAATAATTCAGAGATTTGACCGGCTTCGCCGGAGTATATGACAATGACGCCTTTTCCCAGTCATGGGTTCCAGTGTTGAACACCGCTATAACGCCATAGGTTTTAGTCCCGTCCGGATGCACAATATCCATGTAGATTGAGTAATTCGAATCGGCATTGCCTGATACGTCTTCGGCTTTACTTTCTGCGGAAATTTCTATAGTTTTAGCTTCTGCCTGGTTGAGTTCCACGAACTGCTTTACTCCGCTGGAGTCGTTTTCGCCTTTGCACTCGCAGGCAATGACTCCGTCATTC
>CAIJKT010000081.1 GCA_903821255.1 uncultured Lentisphaeria bacterium
CACCGGGGCCGGAGTGATTTTCGGAGCTTCCGGCGGCGTGATGGAAGCCGCCTTGCGCTACGTCAGCGAAAAGCTCAACGGCGCGCCTATGCATAACCTGAATTTCAAGGCGGTGCGCGGCAGCGGCACCAGACGCGAAGCGACCCTGACCATCGCCGGCAGACAGGTCAGCGTGGCCATTGTTCACGGCCTGGAGAATGCCAGAAAATTAATCATGGAGCAGAAAGCGGGCAAATGCAAATTTGACTTCATCGAAGTAATGGCCTGCCCCGGCGGCTGCATCGCCGGCGCCGGACAGCCCATCACCCATTCGAAAAAAGTCCGGGAGCAGCGCACTTCCGGCATTTACAACGCCGACAAAACGATGCAGTTGCAGAAGTCCCAGGACAACTATATGGTCGGACAGTGCTACCAGCAGCATCTCGGAGGCTGCTGCGGTTCCGAGACTGCTCACCATACGCTGCACACGGAATATTCCGACCGCAGCGATATCTTTAAAATATAGAGAAACCGGAAGTCAGGAGCCGGGAATCAGAACCGGTTCACGCGGAGGCGCGGAGACGCGGAGTAAATACATATTTCCCATGTTCCGCAATCTGCCTTCCGCCCCTGTTCTCCGCGCCTCCGCGTGAGACTATCCTAATTTATTCATCCGTCAAATCGTACAGCGCATACAATGCAAAGGATATTTCACTTTTTGCAGGGTCGCCGCTTTGGGCAATCAGGTAGCAGGCATAGCGGTGTCATCAACCTCGCGCTGACCGCCTTTCCCTATCTCGATCATTTTGTTGACATCAACAAAATGATCTGACGCCTTGACGGCGGCATAACCCAATATCTCCTGAAATTTCGTCCAATAAACATCTTCATTTCTGTTCAATCCGGACGAATCCGGGAATCAGTACCGGTTCTATCGTTGTGCCGTCCGTCCCGGGCGGCGTGATCTGAACATATCCCCGGGTGCGTCGGTCGCCTGACCGGCTTCCGCCATTCCCAATGTTCGCGTTTTAAAAGCGCCGGCGGCGCGACATATTGACTACAATATTCAAGCTGATAAAAACATCAAAGCTAAAGATCGGCATCAATATATTTAATATACTTTATTATTCTTCTCAAATTGCTCTTTTACAGAAGCTTCTGACGGGTAAGATACTTTTATTCCGCCGACATACCACCCATCACATTTAAAATAATCGCCTGGAGTTCCGGGGTCTTTTTCTCCGCCTTTTCGTTCTTTCAAAAAGATAATCGAAATATCCATAAACTGTAATTTGTCATTATCAAACTTATATAATTTCCATTTTAATATTTCACAATGGTTTTTACTGCCATCATAACTCCGTCCATCATCAAATTCTATTGAAGGACGAATAATACTTGTACTTCCGCCATTCCAATAACACCCAATTGCTTCAAATGCTTTTTTTGCGGAAGTTTCTGCTTTAAGTTCATTCGTATCAGGGAAATTACTTACTTTCTTGTAACAACCATATAATTTATCACAGGAATAGTCCATTTTAAAATATGCCGGAACATGTTTTTGCCCTTCCCGATATTCTCCTTCTCGAATAAAATGGTTTTCATATTCTTTCACGAGTTTTTTTAGCGAAGGATAAGAATATTCAATTTCTCCCATAAACCATCCGGTATCTTTTCGCGGATCTAGCGGAGTTCCTTCTGCTGAAACTTCATTCTGCTTAAGTGCTTTATAAAAATTAATTGATACGTCAAGGAAACGCAATTCAGAATCCACAATCGTATATAGATGCCAATATGCCCGACAGCAGTCATAATAGACATTGTAGTCTTCTTGTGCCTTAACTTGTTCCCCTGGAGCTGCTCTTATGCCAGGAAGCGCAAGACTACTATAATTAAACGTAGTATTCATCCCAAGCACCTGAAATGCCTCCCTCGGAGTGCATCCTTCTTTCAGAGTTTTCGGATCTGGCAGTTTTGAAACGAAATAATAATTGAACAGTTCCTTTTCGGAATCATATTTTGTCAGGTAACAATCCTGAATATTCTGCCCAATTTCAACATTTCTACAG
>CAIJKT010000082.1 GCA_903821255.1 uncultured Lentisphaeria bacterium
AGTTCCCGGTGTTCCCCGATTATTTGACTGGCCGCGGCAAAAACTTTTTCCATCGTGAAATCATTTTGCCGCTGCTGTTTTTTGAGATCCTCCATATCGGTGACGGTAATATCCGGACGCAGCGCGGAAACCGCTTCCGCCACATTGCGCGGCACGCCCAGATCAACCACCACCGCCCCGGCTTTGAAAAGTCCGGCCAGTTCCGCGGTAATCGCCGGCTGCTCCGCGGCCAGCGCGGTAACCAGCAGATCCGCCGCCGGCAGTTTATCCTTTATCCCGCTTAATTCCGAAATAAAAACATTGTTCCCGGCCGCTTCCGGGCGTTGCGAGTGATACAGCCATTCAATGCGTCCGGCTTTCCCGGCCAGCAGTTTTTCCATGCCGGCGCCGATACTGCCGGTGCCGGCAATCACCGCATTGCAGACGGACAGTTGCGGCATCGCGGATTCAATGAAATTATAAGCCAGGTCTTCAATCTCCTGCGTTTTCAGCAATGCGGCAGTTTCATTCCGGAGATGTTTTGAAGCGTGCAGCACATGGTCGCGCAGCGTGTTCATCAGGCTGCCGCCCCAGTTTTTTTCATCCGCCAACTGCCAGGCGTCTTTCATCTGGGCGGTGATGTGATTCTCGCCGGGAGTCTGCGAAAAAAGCCCCCCGGCCGCCAGGCACAGATGGGCAAAAGCCTCAAAGCCGGTTTTGACATAGTAATGCTCTTCGTCAAGGCCGGTGAAGTTCAGAATCAGTTTTAAAGTATCAATCAGCGGCGGCGAAATATGGGCCGCCGCAATCAGTTCTATCCGGTTGCAGGTGTTCAGCAGCACAAACCCCTGGATTCCCCACAGGTTCGCGATCATGCCCCCTGCCCGCTCCAGCGCGGAACTCCCCAGATGCAGCGGTTCGCGCCGCTGCTGCGCGATATAGTTGTGGTCGGTGCCGATCACCAGCAGTTCAGTGTTTTCCAGCGACACGATATGCCGGGACAGATTGTCCTTGATCAGCCGCGCTTTCCGGCAGGCGACCCCGCTGGAGGAAACCGCCACGGTGATCTCAGCGTTGCGGATGGTCGCCGGCGTGATGAACGAACCGCCGATCCAGTTCTGGTCCACGGAACACACCAGGATATTCCGCTGCTCCGCCAGTCCGGTGATCTTCAAGTTCAGCGCATGGTCATCGGTCGCGGCGTAGACCAGAAAAGCCCCGTCCAGATCGCTGTCCTGAAAATTGCGCTGATGCAGAACGATTCTGTTTTCTGCCGCCAGTGCGCCGATCTGCCGGGAAAATTCCGGGGCAATGACGGTGACCTCAGCTCCGGCGTCCAGCAGCTTCAGCAGCTTGCGCGAAGCCACCTTGCCGCCGCCGACCAGCAGGCATTTCCGTTTTCCCAGCAGCAGATTTACAGGAAAAGTATTCATTGCACTCTCGTATCAGTCTCGTTATTTTAGCGTCAATATGTTTTAAAGGTTTATTAAATGTCAGAAGTTATGCAACAGGAGTCAGAATGGAAAACGTAAAATCAAAATCAGGAAGAAAGAAGTATAAATCCAGAATAGAGACGCAACTATCAAATCCCAAAGTCTCTTTACTGTTTGTTTTCATTTCTTCTGTCTCCTGATTTCCGGCTTCATTCCTGACCGTTTTTGTCCCATTCTCTTGACTTCTGTCCACTGTCTTCTGTATTAAATTCTGATTCCTGACTTTTATTCTGTCTTCTGTTTTCAGGATTTATTCTGACTCCTGACTCCTGACTCCTGACTCCTGATTTATGACTTCTGACTTCTGACTTCTGTGCCCCAACTTCCTGCATTATTCCCTGTTTTCAGGATTTATTCTGACTCCTGACTCCTGACTCCTGACTTCTATTCCCCCAATGCCATTTTTAATTTATCACCAAACAACGCCGCAAACTCATCATATTCGCCCAGCCCTTTCAGTACCGGCACACATTTGATGCCGTCGCGTTCCAGCCTGACGCGCCAGGCCGCCTCGCCGTCTCCGGCTAAATCCTTTAGCACATGACCGCCAACAGCGATCAGCAGCGGCAGCAGATACGCTTTTTTGACCCCATGCTCTGACATATCCCGCCTGACGGAATCAAAGTCCAAAGCGCCTTTAAGCGTTGCCGTAAAGATCAAATGGTCCCGCTGTTTAAGCGCACCCGCCAAATCGTTAAAAATCTGATCATTGCCGCCGCCTGCATTATTATGACCCATCAAAACTATAGCCTCATCCTTAGTTCTTTCCAGCGGCAACACGTTAATTAAGGTTTCGACAAACCTGTCCAAGTCATCGGTTGAATGCAGCAACGGCTTGCCAACGCTGATTTTCATGTGCTTAATCTTCTCGACGCTGCCAAGCACAGAATTATACTCGCGCCCGGCGGCGACAAATAGCGGCTGCACCGCAACAAAGGAAAAACCCTCGGCCTGGATTGACTGAATGGCCTCCGCCACCGTATCCGGCGCAGTAAACGCCCAGCGCACCGGCAGCAAAGGAAACGCTTCCTTCACCACCCGTTCAATATTGCGGTACGCCCGCCAGGCCGTTTCCGCCGTAGCCCCATGCGCCACCAGCAATATAGCTGAATTTGAAATATCGTTCATTTATGATTTTCCTGTTCCCCCAAGTTGCTTAAAAAGTACAACAACTAGCCATGCTTGACTCCACTTTTTCACAAACGATGCAATCATGATATTTTGAAAACTCGATGAATCATCGTTTCAAGTTACAGTCAATTCCATATCCAATCTGTAAAAGACTAATCAGAGCAGCCAATGTCATCATGAGTATCTAATTTTCTCCATGATATGACTTCATACGAACCAATACTATTACATGTACTTTTAATAGTATATTTTGTAATCCCATCAACCACATCTCCCTTTTCTGAAACAAAATTAGTAAGTTTTATATTCATAACAACTTCTACTTTTGTACCCCAAAATATGAAATTTATTGGAATGTTACTTATATCGAGTATATCATTTTGTTTATTTGCATCATACATGCTGCCTTGAATAATAAAAGGCAAGTTTGTACCTTGTGGATATGTATAACCTTTCAGAATCAACATTCTATATAATTCATCAATGCGATCTATCATTTTAGCATCATCAAGACCACTTATAACATTCTCAAAAATTATATCAATTTGTAATGTTTGGCAAATTTTTTGTAGCTTAAATAACGATTCAATTAACGATTCAATTTCTGATAAAGGATGAATGTTATTAAACTCACAACAATCTATTGGTAATGTTGGAGTAAGTATCTTAATTTCAATATTTTTTGAAACATTAAAGAAATTGTATAAAAAGTCAAGTCCATATAAATTCAAAATAGACTTACCGCTCCAGTAAGTCATATCCAACCTAGTGCGCAACCTAATGCGTCCCTTTGTAATCTTATTAATTTCAAATTCAACATGTAATGGATTTAATAAATGACTTATTATTACCTTATCATTTTGTGCAGGATTCAATGTTGCCAGAAAATCATCTGCCTGTCTAATAATCGCCCCCTCCTTATTCTTAATAATAATACTTGCCTTTAATTGTGACAGTCGTGCTGGAGGGTGCAATGGATTTTCTGCTTTTTCAAGTGATAATGAAAATCTGTGCGTCTTAGAAGTTCCAATATCCTCAGCAAAATCGATACAACTAAATGCCGGGTCCCCATACTCTTGAAAATATTCCTTAGAAATTGGCAAAGGATAACATCTAGTGGTAATTGTATGCTTTTGTTCAGATATTAACCATTTATCTTTTGAACAGAAAGGAAGCATGACCTGATAAACAAAATTAGCAAAAGAAAAAATTCCCCAAATATATGGTATATTTGTATCGTTTTTACGACGAATTATTTTAATGGAGCCAGGGCTTAAAGGCGAATTCCCCGGAACAAAAGAAAATAAAATAGAAAAGGATTTGAATTTTATATTCCCATTCTCCATTAACCATCTAATTGTATCTTGGCAATAATCTAATTCTTCCTTCGGCATTACTGAACAAATTGATTTAATAAAAGCTTTTGCGGCATTGATTGGAATATGTTTTTGAGTTTCCAATGAGGGCAAATCTAAATCCAATTTTCCCGATGAAATAATTGATTCGTTAAATACGTTCTCCTTAAAATCTAGATGAACTCCTTGCCGATCTTCGATTCTAATATCTGAGTTTTTGTATGTTGGAACTCCATTTCTCCCTGAAACTCGACTCAGTGCCAAAGCTGGACGGAGATATTTTGCCAAGTGATCTTCGTATTGTTGGGAAATAAATCTGTTGCAATTATCACATTCATTATACGATATAATGCTTTTATTCCCCAAAAACACAGGAACGGCATGGGCTGTCTGTTTAAACGGTACTTCCCCGCGCCTTTTGCCGCAAAAACGGCAAAATCGTTGTCCTGAAACATCATGATCTTGTAGCTGGATATGCTGGCCTGGGGCAAAAGAATGACAAGCAATGACATCATAATTTTCTTCATAAAAGTTGGCACAAACTATATTCTCTTCATAAAAGTTCATTTTTGTACGCTCTTCAGTAGTAACTTTGACTTTCTCGTTTTCATATATGCAATCATTGCTTTTTCAGTTAATTTTGTATTTGACAATATCACTGTATTTTACTCCCAGGAATGTTTCCTTCAAATCGAAATATAGCCGGATAGAGGCATTATGCAAACATCATAAACACGAAATATGACTTCAATGCTATTGCTAACACTCTACAAAACAACATTATACCACGCTGGTATTTGCGTAGCAAGCTGCTTCGCAATTGAGGAATGCTCTGACCAAAAACAGTGTCACAAAATCGCCGAGCTGCTACAAGTAGACCGAAGTAAACCGGCTACACAGGGACTCTTCCTGTCAGGCGCTCCGGCCTGACTTTGGACTGCGGCGACCATGCGCCGCTTTGGATTCCCCCTGTTTTTTGTTTCTCTGCCGCTGTTTAGATTTTATGAATTCAAAGCGACACAGGGGCGTCGCACTCCAAAGATTGCTTCGCACTCCAAAGATTGCTTCGCAATCACAAGAATACAATTCTTTATACGATCAAGATATAAGCGAATTCGCCATACGAAAAATAACCACGGGTTTATCGCATTATTTGAACTTGTTTTATCCATTTGCGTTGACACTTTTACTATATATGTAAAGAGTCGTGTTTTTTAAGGCAGCGGTATTGAATAGATTTGGTAAAGGCTAAACATAACCGGAAATGAAAATTAACAGGGATAGACAGGATGTACAGGAAAGGCTTTGGAAACCGGAAAATCAGAAGACAGCTCCAGCGGA